>NZ_JAGJEF010000169.1:0-2241 GCF_018100875.1 Pseudoalteromonas sp. MMG012 | reverse complement strand
GTTGGGAATTGAAATAATATCATCATACTTGCCATAGCCAGCATAGCTTGAGGCTTCTGGATAGTGCTGCCAGTATGAATCTATAAGCGATGCTGCGAATTGTTCGAAACTTTGGTTAACTGAGGTTGTCGATTCGTTTTTGGTGTGGGTTGTTTGGTTGGCAGAGTTGCATGCAGTTAAACCTAACGCAACAACCAATGCTAAGCCGAGAGTCGTTTTTTTCATTATGGATCCGTTCTTAATTGTACTGTACGTATGGTATCAAGGATTACATGTCATCGCATGTTACTCTCTCAGTGTAACGAAGAAATACAACCTTTGTTTGAGGACGATTTTACAGTGTTTAAAATATAGGTGAGCGTATGTATTTAGTCATGTTCGAGCAATACGGCCCCACTATTTGATTCTCCAAGAATGTCATCCGGATTATATAGCGGACAACTACTCATAGACAAACAGCCACATCCAATGCATCCATCAACTCTGTCTCTCAACCTCTGCATATAGGCAATTTTTTCATCGAGTTGTACTTGCCACTGTTTTGACAGCTTTTCCCAGTCATGTTTATTGGGGGTTCGGCTATCAGGTAGAGTATTGAGCGTTTCTTTGATCTCTTCGAGAGTGACGCCCATTCTCTGTGCTGCTTTTATGACTGCGATACGCCTGAGAACATCAGGTTTGTAGCGTCTTTGATTGCCATTGTTGCGCCAGCTACGTATTAACCCCTTTGTTTCATAGAAATGCAGCGTTGATACTTTCACATCACTGCGTTTTGCGACATAGCCGACGGGTAAATTGGCTTCTTGTAGTTGCTGAGTACCCATAAAACTCCTGAATAAAACGCTTTACCTCAAGTCTACTTAAGGTTTTAACATGCTACTAAACATATAGCAAATAAGGACTGTAATGAAAACAATCGTAATATATTCTAGTGCAAATAGACATGGCAATACTGCGACAGTAAGTGAGAACTATGTGTCACAACATGAAGGGGCTGATTCGGTTTATTTAGATGACTTGGTTATTCATGATTATAGTTATGACCATAGGCATAAAGAGGATGATTTTCGCCGTATATTTTTACAAGTGTTACAATACGACCATGTGGTATTTTCATCTCCAGTATATTGGTATGCCGTTACTCCGAGAATGAAGGCATTTTTTGACCGAATTACAGAGTTTATGGATGATGACGCACTTAAAGCGTCATTAAGGCAATTAAGAGGCAAACGTTTTTCGATACTGACCAATTCAATTAGTAGCGCTGCCCCCGCGCCGATGTTAGAAATGATGATTAAAACATGTGAATATTTAGGTATGAAAGAACAGGCACATCAGCACTTTCAATTTCCGGTGTCGATTTAATAATGCGTGCTTTAGTGTAATAAAAGGCCATAATTTATGGCCTTTTTAAATTAACCTCAGGTTTGGATAAGGGTTTTGGCATAGAAAATGTTTTGTAAACAAACTTACGTCCAATCCAATGATGATATTTTGTTCAATATCAAGGCGCTTTTATGCAGAAATAGGGGGCTATTACAAATGAAAGCAACGCCGAGGGTGAGAAAAATAGCTTTATTGGGCAAATTCGCTTATCCAGAGCTGAGGTTAAATTAGTTAGAAGTTGTAGCTGACAGTTAACTTAATACTTCTCGGCATGATGTAACAACCGTTTGGCGCATCAGTGTTACGTGGGTCTCTTTCTGTGATCCCTTGTTCATCCGTTTAATTATCGACTGATAGTTGAAATCTCACCTGATCAGTGGGTTCAATCATTATTCCAATATCCAGCTTTTCATATCCATCTAAAATAACGGTATTTTCGTTATTACTGAAGCGATCATCCACTGCGGATAATGTTCCGTATACGGTTGCAAACATATCCGTAATTTCAAACTCGTAACTTGGCGTGACACGTAATTGCCAACTTGGCTGTCTTTGACTTTCATTTCCTTCGTTGGTTTGACTCTCGGTAATTTCAGCATCTTGCCATGTTGCATTTAAATTGACAGAGAGGCCTGATTGATGATTGTATGTATAATCAAATTCAATCCCGAAAGCTTCGTTGGTGAGAATTTCAGCGGGTGTACCAAATTGTCGAATAAACGTATCACCTTTGACTTCGTTTGCAAATAACGTGGCAAAAAAGTCGGTGTTTTGCGACATATATTTATAACCAATCTCTAATTGAGCTACTTCTTTTATTAATGACTCTCCAGACTGATATGTGTTGTAATTACC
>NZ_JAGJEF010000168.1:0-2351 GCF_018100875.1 Pseudoalteromonas sp. MMG012 | reverse complement strand
CTGTTATCTATAAACTTGCTTAGAAAATCCTCTAATGCTTCACCTGGATGTTCAATATCTGATGAAATCATATCAATACCCCATTGCTCTAGAATTCGTTCTTGAACTGGATTTGGTTTTGGCGAGAAAACGTATGATTTGGGTTGCGCTTCACCAAGATGATGGGCTTTCCAAAGCATCGACAATTTATAGAAAAGAAATCGTATATTTACATCAGCTAAACTATAACCAATAAATAATACTGATTTACCCAACACATCAGCCCTCAATTTAATGTCCAAAGGGGTCTCGAAGCCTAGTCGCTCAAAATAGCTAGTTTCATCTAAGACGATTGACTTATCATCATCAAAATCTCCGTGAAACTTGATAATTTGGGTACTATTACTATCTACTTTTGTTAGGTCTGCAACAGAAGATATTTTGGTATAAGGTTTTTCATGATGATCCAGTGCGTACTCTAACCAACGATCGTAATTTGTAGTATAAATTATTGGAAATTCGGCTTTAGCTATATTTTCATGAACTTTTGATTTCGAAACGTCAATCTTTGGTGCGTGCCAATTTCTATCCATCCAGCTTCTTAGTGGACCGATACTTCCCTTTTTTAAACGGTAATATTCAGCTAAAGCTAAATGGTCACCAAATGTCTTATAAATCTCTGGGTCATAATCCAAATCTTCCGCTATTTTGTCAATTAACGAATCCCATGATGGCAAACCAAGATTCATAGATACACCAGCCCCAACAAAGAGTATGACGTTACCTTCTTTAAATGATCTTAATAATTGTTCCATTACAGCTTATTCCTTTCTAAAAAAGCTTTGAATTGATCAAATGCTATTTTTCGCATTGAAATTTCATTTTTCTTCTTGCCCATTTCAGCAAACGTTTCTGTTTCACCTTCAGGTATAAAGATGCAATCCCATTGGAAACTTCTATTTCCTTTTGGTTCTGGGGATATATCACCTCTTATTTCACCTTTAAAGAAGTGCATTTTTTTAGCATCACAATACCCAATAATTGTTCTAGCAACTAACCCTAGATTATCGCCTTTGCCCAACAATGTTGAAAACTTATCTGCTTCTAATTTATCCCAAAATATTTGTGTCAAACCTCCGGGAAATCCATTCAAGCTATCGATATATAAACCTGTGTGCTCTACAAAAACTGGACGTCCTACTTTTTTAAATGCCTTTAACAGTTTGTCTTTAACTAATTCATCTACATTTTCTGTTTGTATTTCGTTAATAGAGTGTTTTGCTGCAATAATTTCCACTCCGGCGCCTTCGAGAATTTTTTGTACCTCCGCCACTTTAAAATCATTTTTTGAAACAAACCTTATCTGCATGTGAGCCCCTTTATAAAGCTATATTTTTTTTGTGTTTTCAACATTTGTTTAATATGAATTGAACTCTTTGTTTCACGATAAAATTCAATGTAATCTTGAGTTATGCTAGATCTGTGTATGGAAGGGTTATCTGAACATATTACAAAAGGGACCTCGTTATTTATAAATTCAATGACAGGATGTGATTCGCTTTCTCCTACTGCATTAGTTAATCTATTACTAATAGGACAAACTTCGACACATATATCTTTCTCTTTGAGTAAATCCAAAATTGCTTTAGATTTTATTGCAGCCGTTCCATGACCAATTCGATCAGCTTTGAAATTATTAACAGCAATAGCTATGTTTTTAAAGTTTCCTGTTTCACCTGCATGGATTGTTACTTTCAAACCAAATTCAATTTTAGCTCGCACAAACTCGTATGCTAGCGCATCAGAAACTCTAATATCTTCATTGCCTGCGAGGTCTAATCCTACTATCAAACCTGGCTTACCTAAATTAATATAAGCACTTAAAAGTGATCGAAGTTGTTCTAGAGAATAATCCCCTCTAGTAACAGTAAGAATTAGACCTGCCTTAATTTTGTAATATTCAGATGCTCTTGATATATCCTCTAATAACCAAGCCATTGCCACTTCTACATTAACTTTATTAAGCAAGGCAATGTATAAAACACTATTCCGTAGCTCCACAAATCCAATATTGCATTTTCTTAAGTTTTCAAACGCATCAAATACAATAAGCGTTAAATCAGCTCGGCTTTTAGGAATAAGCCTTAAAAGATCCCAAGGTTTGAGATATGAAGATAGACTCTTAGCTGGTTTTATAACATTGAGATCCTTGTCAAGGTCAAAGCCTTGTGGAATATCAACTATATTATTCTCAAGTAACTTTTTTACAAGTTTCGAACTGACAAGTCCATTAAGATGAACATGTAATTCACCTTTCTCCATTTCTGTAATTAAATTTTCCATCACCTACCTATGCGAAATACGGAAACAGC
>NZ_JAGJEF010000167.1:0-2352 GCF_018100875.1 Pseudoalteromonas sp. MMG012 | reverse complement strand
CCTTTTGCAAAGACTATACAAAAGATTAACCAAAGTGTTATATTTTGGTTAATGGAATTGATTGTCATAAAGCAAAAAGGAATATTAAGGCTCTTCTTTTTTAGCTTGAAGTCAATGTATATATTATTTGTTGAGGTTTTAGGCATGACAAAACAGCTAGTTCGAACGCTTTCACTAGAAAACTGTCGCAATATCTTTGCTGGTAACGGTTATGAAAATATTAATTCTTCAAAGACTTCTAGTGCAGGCGGCGGCGGTGGAACTGAGCCTAGAACATTCAACTTTTTAACCCAGTTTAAAAGAAAACACTTCTAATGGTGATACTCTTAAAACTCCATAAAATAGGAGTGAACCCAAATGAATGACAAAAAGATTAAAGAGCCTAAAACATTACTGATTTATAGTTTAAGATCCTCGGCTACGCTACTAACTCAACAACAGCTTAACATAGTTGTTGGAGGTTCAGTTGGAGGAGGTGGTGGTAACGAACCTTCTGCCACGCGGAGTTTCGCTGACGCATTATATCAGCAAGGAAATTACTTACCGTGACTGAGTTTTTTGCCTCTATAGATTGGGCTGTTATTGGGGTTAAGCTAATTGCATTAGCAGCCCTTCTTTTATTTGCTAAGCAGCCTGTAAAGCAGTTGGTCTTTAGTAGGCCTAGCGCTGAAATACGTGAGCAGGTTGAGCAGAGCTTGTTTCTCTTAGCCTCGTTTTCACTGTTCTGGCATTTTTCTGGTAGCTATATGAGCCATGTTTTTTCTCAAATGACATTAAACAGAGAAGAAAAAATTCAGCTCTACTACTTCGTGTATTCTTTTCACGATGTTTTAGGGCTGGCTATTTTAACAGGGCTTCATTGGTTAAAAAAGTGCAGTTTTTCCAAAATATGCAGATGGGTTTATTACCTGACGACGTGTATGGTTGTTCTTCAAATGATGAGGTATATAGACCGAGTATACTTGGAAACAGAGTATCTTAATTTAGTATATATGCCGTTAAAAACAACTATAAACTTGGCGACTTTGGCATTAATAAGCTCATACCCAGTGTTACGAATATTCAATCTAAAACCTAGCCATCAATGGGGATAATCAATGGAAATGATAGTTATAGCATGCTTAGGATTGTTAATTGTAGTGTCGATAGTTTTAAGTTTATGTGCATTTCACTATAAGCGCCCTAATTTGGTTGTAGTGCCTAATGTGCAATTATCTGCTGAGGATAGGACTGAGTTTTTTGTTTATAGAGAGAGAAAAGAGTTAGATGAAGCTGCAAAGCTTTTAGCTTTGAGTCAGATTCTTGAGGACATTTTTGAAGGAATTTCAGAAGAAGAGTTATTAGCATTAGAGCTGCAATTTAAGCTCGAAAGAAAGAAGACACTTCTAGCTCTAAAGTCCATGGGTGTTATTAATCAGGAGGTCATTATGAGATCTATAACTAACCCGAAGAAGCAGGCTTAACCACTTTGCTTCTTCGTAGGTTGTAAAGCTTCAAATAAAACATCGGTGTTAAGCTCACCTGTAATTTCCGCTAACGCGAGTACACCAACCGCTTTTTCTACTAACTCCAAGCTTTTTATAACATCAAAGTCTGAAGTTGTGTTGACTTCTTTTCTCAGTTTTTTTACTTGATATACTGACTTTATAGCTTCTCTAGCTGAATACTTAGCTATTTCAATAGCATTGTCGATGGTTACGTTACCATCGTTATTAACCATTTCGAATGATTGCCTTTTACCAGTAACGATATAGCGAATATCAAAGCCTATACTCTCAAGCTCAGCTAGCTTATCAGAAGGTATTGGTTTTCCTTGCTCCCAACGCAAGTATGCAGACTTACTGACTTTAATCGGTTCGTATACTTCAGTTTGGGTTAAGCCTAAGCGTTTCCTTTCCAAAGATAAAAATGTTGTCATATTAGATAACTTTATAGTTGAAAGGTGTCACATGTGATACCTATACTGAGCCTGAACATTAACAAAACCCTTTTTAAAATCGCCCGCAAAAGCTTTTAAAAAGGGTTGAAACCAATAGGTAATTTACTATGAATGCAGATAAAAGAAAACAGGCCATCAAAAAGAAAGGCTATACACTGAAGCAAATAGCTGATGCTTTGGGCAAGTCTCTCTCTACAGTGTCCAACGTAGTCAGTGGTCGTTATCACTCCGAAGCTATAGCCAACGCGTTAGCAAAAATTGTGGACCAGCCAGTCGAAAAATTCTTTGCCGATTGTAAGTCGTATACAACCCCCTCCAACTCTGTGGTGGTTCGAGGCCTAGCCCGTGAGCAAAAAGTTGATGAATTACGCCAATTATTTTCCGAAGCATCTTAGGAGTTACGACCATGAACT
>NZ_JAGJEF010000166.1:0-2441 GCF_018100875.1 Pseudoalteromonas sp. MMG012 | reverse complement strand
TCATCATTGGATTGTACGTAAGTTTGTTTACAAAACATCTTCTATTCCAAAACCCTTATCCAAACCTGAGGTTAAGTACATGAAACTATCAGACAAAAAACGATTACAAATATTAGATGCGGCACAAGATTTATTTTATCAATACGGACTAGACCAAACCAGTATGGATACGGTGTCGAGTCATGCTGGGGTATCTAAGCGCACCGTCTATAATCACTTTTCCTCAAAAGAGGTACTGTTTCATGCGATTTTAGACCGCATGCTCGAAAAGGTCGCCAATGTCAGTGCTATAGAATTTGACAGTACTCGCCCGATACAAGCCCAATTAAGCGACATTGCCACGCAAGAAGTGGCCTTACTTACTTCAAGCGAATTTTTAAAAATCGGTAAAATTGCCTTTATTCAAATGCTGCAACAGCCTGAACTGGCCAAATCACTCTCAGCTAACTCTATCGGCTGCATGACATATTTTAGTGAGTTTTTAATGCAAGCCTCTGCCGCTGGAGCACTCAAAATCACAGATGCTGACTACGCAGCAAAGCAGTTTGTGTATCAATTAAAGTCATTTACTTTTTATCCACTACTTTACGGCTTTGAAGAGGTCAGTGACATAGCAATGAACCGAGCAATTGAAGAAACGGTGATGATGTTCGTTGCACGGTATCAGCCTTAAAAGTAATAAGTAAGCGCTAACTTTAACCTCTAACAACTCGCTTTTTAATGAATTTTATTACCCGTTAACAGCGTAATATAAGTAAAATAATAAGCTAGGCTCGATTTTATTTTTTGACAATAGTGTCAAAAAGGGCATTGATTGGCTTGCCAGCAAAGTCAGTGGCAAGCCAAAATAAAAGCGTAATTCAGACCTCGGCTTTAAGCCTGAATTACGACTCAACATTAAATTAAAGTGTATAGCGTCGTTGCATACCAACGAGCAACAATCCAAGTAAATAAAACCAGCTTACCGTGCCGCCGCTACTGTCATTACTGTTACCCGTCGCATCCGTTGAAACTGGCTGAGTGGAAATAGTCACATTGACTTTTTTACTTGCTGTCACCCCTACTGCATCAGATACCATCACAACAAAGCTATCTGTACCTGCGGTGCTGGTGTTAGGTGCATATGTTACAACGCCCTGGCTATCAACATCGGCACTACCTAGCGTAGCTTGATCGGTAATTTCAAAGGTTAACCTATCACCATCGACATCTGTCACATCAAGTGCAACACGCTTAGTTTGGCCTAATCCAACTAACATAGTGACAGGTTGGTTATTAAATAAAGGTGCATCATTGATGGGCTTTATATTGATTGTTAAGTCAAATTCACTCGCGCCACCGTGAGCATCCGTTACCAATAGCTTTGCGGTATCGGTACCATTGGCGTTACCTGCTCCTACATAGCTTAGCGTGGTGTTGTCTTGAATTGTAACAGTACCCTTTGTTGGCTCATCAAGAATACTAAACGTGACACTATCGTTTTCATTATCTGATGGCGAAAGGGCAGTCATCGTTTGACCATCTTCATCTAAATTCAGCGTCAAATCACCTTGCTTTGGCGCGAAGTTTATTTGAGAGCGTTGTAAACGCCCTGCGCTATTTATAGGTACCGTAAACAAATCATTCTCAAAACCGGCGCCAATACCATTGGTACTGATCTCTAAATTCTCATCAACCAGCGCTGGCTTTTCAGGTACCGAAATATCAAATAAAGCCCCTTGAAAACCGATTGCTATCAAGTAATTGCCATCAATGTGTAATGTGGCAGTGGCAGTGGCAGTAATTGTACTGCGACCCACTTCAACACTAGGTAATTCCACGGGCTCAGCTGGGTTACTTATATTATAAGGCGTGATTGCAAAGCGCCCATTCTCAAGAACTACTGGAATATAAAGATAATTATCTTTAACAGCAACATTGCCATAAATTGTATAATTACGCTTAATACGGGTGAGCTCAGTTACGTTTGATAAATCTGACGTATCATACACAGCAACCTCACTAGGGTATCCCGTAGATACAAACAGCACACGCTCATACGCAACCATTTGAATGTAAAGAGATTCTAGCAACTCTGTTTCTATGGTCGATATTATATTTTTTGACTCATCAATGAAGCTTAACTGACCATACGTTGCAGCTGCATAGCCATTTTTAAGTTTGATTATCTGGTCATTGCTGCCGCCGCTCTGAAGACCCAAGGAGCCATGACGTGTGCCGACATTGATATTGTTTTTTAAATTTTCAACCAAATGAGACTCTAATTGACCACTATCATTAATAACCATTTCATCATCCTCCCATACAACGCCTTTTAGGGTATATCCACTATGGTACGTTGCATTAAGCGACGCCGAGTCGGTATCGCCCATACCCCAAAAATACATACGATTAAGGGCCGCGACCGCAAGTTCATTGCCCTGCATAGCAATGTCTCTTAT
>NZ_JAGJEF010000165.1:0-2479 GCF_018100875.1 Pseudoalteromonas sp. MMG012 | reverse complement strand
CGCTATTAAAACTAAAAGCACTTAACTCATTAACAATAAAAAGTTTTCCATTTTTCAATGTTGCAGAGACGAGATGAATAGTGAAGCTACTTTCAGCAAGTATCATCCAATATCCATTGACATAACTTAAGCCGAGAATACGCAAATAAGGGAAGCCTTTTTTTGGGCTAATTAATGGCGTTTGGCTGATAAGATCAAACCCTTTGTCGCTATACCGCAACACATCAATAGTGCCACTTTTAGTGTTGGTGCCTTCGCGTGCAAGCCCAGATACGAGCAACACACCATCGTGGTACGCCATTTTATTGTAACGATCTGAACCAAAGGTCTCTTTTAATATTAATGAAGCCGCTTTTTCTTGTGCATTGCCCGCAAACGCGATTAAAAATAGTGTGGTTATTAAGAACGTATTTCTCATTATTAAAGAAATACTTTTGTATATACTCATGAGTTTTCCATGTATTTATTATCATCGAATCCAATCAGGTATTTCCTAAATTACAACTCAGTAAAGTTTGTAGTCTGTTAGTCATGTATGTTACCTGTGGTAAGAGCGCGAAATTATAATCAATTGCTAACTTTGTTTCAATAATATCAACAAAAATTCAAAGTACGCTCTGATCTCAGATAATAAATATCGCATACCGAACCCGCCCGAAAAAGCAACCAGTCGCTAAAATAATGCGCTCCTCTTATCAAATAAAAAGTGTCAAATGACCGATTCAATTACATCTAAACGACCTGTAGCTCACACCAAAAACCCACATTATATTGCCGCCCATTTGTAATTCTCACTTTAAAACCATATGGCTGTGTAAAATAACTGTAAAATCACTTTAATCTGGACTATACCAGATTGTCATTTTTATTTATTAACTTGGTTATGCTCTTTTAATAACCAAGTTAATATTATGAACAAAACACTCAAAGCAAGCTTAGCCACTTTATTATTTGTACCGACGCTTCATGCACAACCTGCGTGTGATACGACCCAAAATCAATTTACCTTAATTAACTGGAACGCATGGGAGATGGGTAACAACACTCGCTACCCATTTTCAGCGGTTAGGCAAAATCTGCTTCAATACAATCCAGATGTGATCACACTGCAAGAAGTTAAGCATTGCGGTAATGGGTTTTATTCTTTATTTCAACCTAACGTTGATTTTAATTATGCCAATATGTGGTGTGCACAAGCTCAAGCATATCCTGGTACTGGCGCAGGTTCAGCGGGAAGTTATGGTATTGGAATTGCCAGTCATTATTCGAGCCTTTCGGATAAAGTACTCCATGAGATTAATGGTAGAACCATATTAGGTGAAAAGTATCAAATTAATGGTAAAGCAATTTGGGTATGGTCGGCGCACACCGCGTTTGTAACAAGCGAAACCGATAAAAAACGACTGCAAAACTTTAATACGATAAGCGCCGTAATTAATGACCATGTGTTACCCAACGAAGCCGTTATATTAACCGGTGATTTTAATGCTAATCTAGATGACCCTTGGGGAAGTAATGACCCTGAGCGAGGTGAAATGCAAGTTTTTTGGGACAATGGTTTTGAAGACCTGTGGCGCGAGCAATACCCTGATATCAACGATAGTTTGGGCTACACATACTACAACATAAGCAGAATTGACTACATTTTAGCGAGAAACCTGCCTGAGCATTGGCATATAGATGCCTTAGAGGTACTCAATAATGTGTGGTGCGAGTTAGGCTTAAATAATGAAGGGAAATCGATAAGTTGTGGTGCGGATGGAAGCATAGATCACGACCCCATACTACTGCGATTTGATACCAGTGATCATGCAAACCAAAAAACACGTATCGCATTGCTAAAAAACACAGGAGCAGAACAAGGCACTGCACACTGGAGTGGTGATATAGAGTCGCTCAACAGCAACGCATGTGATTCCGTACCCGCAGCACACGGCTCGAAGCTTTTCGCTGTCGGGGGAGTATGTACCAATGAAAGTGCGTTAGGCCACGCATCACAGCATGTTGATTTAAACGATTACGCTGCTGATATCCAGCGGGCTAATACAACCTTATACTGGGGTGGCCTGCTTCGTAATTATAATGGCACAGATGTGCCTAGCATGACTGTTTCATTTCATGATGCACAAGGCAACACCCTTGCCTCTCATCCAGCAAGAGGGTCACTGAGGTCGTCTTGGACTTTACAATCAAATAAAGCGTTAGTACCTGAAACCACCAGTTACGCGGTCATACATTTAACAGGGACTCGTCATGGCGGAACAGATAATGATAGCTATTTCGATGAAGTATTTTTAGACATTGAAGTGGCCAGTGGCTGTGAGTAACCTAGCCAGTTAAGCGTATCTTAATCAGTAACGCATAAGAAATAAGCGCTTATAAATATTGAAACGATGAGCACATGCTATCAGTGATAACTATACTACGTGCCCGTGTTATTTTATATCTTGTGCGTTTTATTTCTACAACGCTCTATATC
>NZ_JAGJEF010000164.1:0-2515 GCF_018100875.1 Pseudoalteromonas sp. MMG012 | reverse complement strand
TGATGCCCCCATTGCATTTATCCGATCTGTTACCGTTGCCTGATTGGCCCAGAACCTAAAATTACCGTTAAACGGAAAATGAGGGTTCGCCATCACAATCCCGCGGCTATTTTTAGTTTTTTCTTTACCGAGTGCCCAGCCATTCGAGCCCTATTGATGTTCTGGTATTGAAAAGTCAGTTTGGACGAGATTCATTTCCCATGAATTTCTCACCATATTTTTAACCAAAGAAGGTCGCCATTCATCTTGCTCCCCCGGATGGGCTTGAACAAAAACAGGAACAAAACGTCCTGAGCTACTTTGTATACCCAACGATAATATACCCGCCACAACATCCACTGCGTCAATCGGCATCACCCATGATGCATCTAAGCACTCTTTTCCCAATTTTTCATGACCTAAATTCACCTCAGCTAAAAAACGGTTATAACCAGCGGCAAACCCTTCAGCTAAAGCTTGTGTGTCATCGGAAAGCTCAGAGTAATGTCGTTGAGTTCGTCCGTAGACGTCCAAAATACGATAACCAAAATCGGAAATAACATGTGCGTTATCGTTAAGCTGTCGATCTGGACCCAAATACTCAGCGCGCTGTCCTCTATTACGTAAATATCCATCGGCTAAAATACAAATATGATCTTGAGCTTGAGCTTGAGCATACGCATTACCATAGGCTAACCCGTACAAACTCGTCGCTTCAATATGCGCCATGCCATATTGGCTGCGCATCACATTCACCGTTTCGGATAATATTTTTGAGGATGTATTTTCGGATGCTACAGCAAGTTGTAAACCGAAAAATAAGAACAATATACTCAATACTTTTACCATAACCTTATGTGTTGCCATTACTTTCCTTAATTACTAGTTCTTTCAATAAAAGCGGCATTCAAACCACCTCATGGACAAAAAGCCTACATCGCTTACCTGTTCTGGTTAAGTAAATGTAACTTTGTCTACTATGACCATTGACAAAGAGTGAAATTTATAAATAATACACAACTGATAATCATTTGCATTTTCACTATTGTTATAATATTGAGTACAATAAGGAGTATTTCGTGTCGCAGTTCGCAAATAAGTGGTCTCAGGTTATTGCACAAAATCAAGCTAAGTTGCTTGCTTACTTAAGTAATATTTTACGCTGCCCTTATCTTGCGGAAGATGCCCTTCAAGATACATTTATTCGGTTATCTGGTATGTCTGAGAATCAAAACTACCAAGTAAAAAATGCGACAAGCTATGCATACCAAGTAGCAAGAAATATCGCGATTGATATGTTGCGAAAACAAACACGGGAAGCATGGGTTGATATTGAATGTGTGCAAACTGAACAGTTCAATGATGATAATTCAAATATTGAAAAGCGCTACTTACAACGCCAAGTGTCACAGCAAGTAAATAAAACAATCAATAAATTATCTACAAGGCACCAAAATGTGGTGAGTTTTTATAGAAGTGGAAAAATGAAGCAAAAAGACATCGCTAAAATGTATCAGATCAGCCCTACATTAGTTAACTTTATGCTCAAAGAAGTGGTGCAATCATGTAAGTCAGAATTAGCGCACTAGCCTACTTTTTAATCCTAATTTTTATCGCGTAGTATTCATTGAGCGGCCAATTTGGCCGCAATAAAATCAGCATGACTGACATATAATAGCCCTGCAATTTTACGAATAATATGATCTTCATAACGGTCAATATCATTATCTGCATATGCAACAAACCACAGTAGTTGCACAATTTCAATACGCTCGATATCCGATGTATTATTATTAATTTGTTTAACGAAGGCATAGAGATCTATCGCCTGCTCAACGAGTTGTTGTGCTAACGTGATC
This sequence comes from Pseudoalteromonas sp. MMG012, assembly GCF_018100875.1. NCBI lineage: Bacteria > Pseudomonadati > Pseudomonadota > Gammaproteobacteria > Alteromonadales > Pseudoalteromonadaceae > Pseudoalteromonas > Pseudoalteromonas sp. MMG012. Next base: position 677 of record NZ_JAGJEF010000164.1, on the reverse strand, counting down.
AGCGCATTTACCTGTTTATCATCGAGCTCACAGCGTTCCACAAGCACTTCAGTGATTTTAATTAATTCTATTTCAAGTACCTTTCCGTCAGCACGCATTACCTCAATCAATAACGCAGCCAGCGCAGTATTAAAATCAATCGTATTTTTTTCTCTTGGCTGCTCAGATAATTCCTTTAATAGTTTTTTTATTTGTTTAAACAATCCGGACTCTCCAATATGTTATTCTTAAAAGTAGCAATATTTTTAAGGAAATTCATGTTTGCACTCAATGTATCACCCCAATTAAAATGTACCAGTATTGCCGTGCTACTTTTTCTAGCAGGATGCCACCACACTCCAGCTAAGTTAGGTGAAGTGCAAAAGCTATATGACTTCGACCATAAGGTACACTATAGACTAGTACAATACAGTGAGAGACGGTTTGCCATCAGGATCCTCGCAGACAGCTATCAGGCCTTTACCCAACAAAGTGTGTTTTTACTTAGACATAGTAGACAGTTATGTAAAGAGTTAGTTCCACAACTGACGCTCAGAAAGGGGATTCAGCGCTTTGAAAGGCTACCTACAGAGCCTAGACCATATAAGCCTGATCTGTACGCGGAAATCAAGTGTATCACTCCCTGAGGTGATTGAGAGCATAATCAATTATCTACGAAGGTTGAAATCGCAAGCATA
>NZ_JAGJEF010000163.1:0-2574 GCF_018100875.1 Pseudoalteromonas sp. MMG012 | reverse complement strand
CAGGAAGATATGGTGGAAAATGTTGGCGTCAAGCTGATGTTTTAGTTGACGCCTATAATTCGATTAAGGCGATAGAGTAAGTTGGTAATATGGAGTAACATTTCCTCCAAAACTTAGCTTAAACCAGCCCCTTTGAGGGCTGTTAATTCCTTCTAGATCAATATTCGTTATGCCTGACTTTGCCAAAGATATGAACGATTCTTGCAATACCATAGTACCCGTATGTTCATTTCTCATTTGAGGGTCGTTCGCACCATATAGATAATATGCGTGAGGGCCATGTAAAAGAAATATCGCGTAACTGCCAACTTGCCCAGATGCATTCTCGGCTTGAAACATTAGTATTAGATTGTTATCGCAAAGTGCTGTTATGAATTGGTAGAGCCTTTCTTGATCTTTCAAAGAGAATTCAATATTTTGGCGTTGCATTGTCAACGTATATAAATTACAAAAATTTTTGTAATTTTTCGATTTACTGACAATAACACCTTTTTTATGGCCATACCGAATTTCTTGTCTTCGAGAGACTGAGCTATTTTTATAAAGTAAAGACTCCTTATACTCTATATTTTCTTTGTTGAGTTCTTCAATTGATAATAGTGAAGTATATCTAACATCTACATGAAATCTCGGTTTTTCACGTTCATGGTAGTTAACCCAAAGAAAAGCTCTAATATCCTTAATATTCGGTGATAGTTTAAGCTTCACATGATGATATTTCTGAGCTAAATACTCAGCAATAAATTGCTGTGCTGAGAATTGTTCAGAATGTGCTTGAGCCGAATTCAAATGTCTAGTAGAGCGGTGAATAATACCATCGTGGATAATATCTGGGTGACCGATAACAGAGTCACCTGATTTATCTACGATCAGTAGCAAAGCTGCAATTTTTTCATCGCCCTTACAACAATAGAAAGAATTGATATTTTCGGTGAGCCCATCAACATAGCTACTTTGCATAAATGGGGTTCCATGATCAGAACCTTGTATGAACTCATCCCAGTTATTATCTAGGTTGCAACGCTGCATCGATAGTGTTTTTGACATTACTCTATATTACCTTTTTTTCAGCACGACGCTCCAAGCTGCGTGAATATGGTCACTGCCATAGGAAGATGAACTCGAGTGACCAAGAGAGATTATTTCAAATTGTTGTACTAGCGTATGAATAAGTTCAGCATCAAAAAAATTAACATTTCCTACACCGGCAAAGGGTCCCCATGTGTAACCTGACTTTGTGTATTTGTCTATTGATTCTGGAGCTTTTTCATAGTCTGAATGCTCAGTACTAAACCAATCAGTTATGAGCATGATACCACCTTCTTTTAATTGCTCGTAAGCCTGGTTTAGGTATCGCTGTATATCTTTATGGCCGTTATGAACAGATGCGCCTCTATCAACAATTAAATCAAATTGATGACTTATTGGCCATGGTTGTGTGAAATCACAGGCATGTAAGTTTTCTGCGATTGATGGGTAGCGTTCTTTTAACTGTTCTATAATAAAGGTGCTGCCATCTATGCCATATATATTGGGGCAATGTGTTAAAAAAAATGGAAAGTTGGCACCTGCGCCGCACCCAACTTCTAAAATAGCAAAGCTCTCAGACGCGTTTCTGAGGTTTGTATGGCGTAGTGAACCACTTACAATTTCGCTCCAAGGCCATACTGACATGTGTTCATTATTTCGATAAAGCTCATCCCAGTTTTCGCAAAAAGCCATAATATTGTCCTCTATTTGTTGGTTATAAAATTAAAGCAAAAATTATTCCACAATTAAGCTTTAGATTTAATTATGGTTTTTAGGTGTTTTAATATTTCTATAGGTATCTTGTGTTTGTCATCCTTGCATGTTTTGGTAATTCATCGAGTTCTATCAATACCCAAAAGTTGAGGTGGTGTAGTCAATAGTAGTGGTTGAACATTATTGGCTTTCTGTGCCTCGTATGTTTATAAAACCACAACCATTTGGTTGCATAATCCTGAACTTCATTAATATTGTCAAATAAGTGTGTGCTCTACGCTCTCATGGCAAATAATACACTGTTCTGTTTTTGGTGAAGCGCATTTACATATTAAGGTAAGCATAAGGCAAGACATAATTTGAAGAGTGATACAGTAGCATTCCATAGGTAGAAAATGCTACCTAACGAAGGCTCAAAGATATGAATATACGAAACAATAGCAATTTTCGGCTATTAGACATTATCATTTGTTGCTATGGCTTTCAGAGGAGCTCGGATTTTGGTCTTTCTTCAGAGTACAGTTTCTTTGAATGGTGGTTTTCGTCCTCCAGACCTTTTAAACGCGCTATCAGCGATGGGCCCGCCCCCACATATGCTATTAAGCTTCAATTTATTTGATGAACGAAAGGGTTTGGTATCCGTGTATTTCTAGTTTTTCATGCAGAAGCGCCTACCAATAAGTTACGAAAAAATTTACTTTTGATTGCTAATTGTTTTGGGAGCATGTTCAACTAAGGTTTAAAAGGTGTTTAGCCAAGGATAAAAGGCTCATAGATTTGATTATTGAAAAGGTATGTATAAGAACACGTTATGAATCGACCAGTCTTGAG
>NZ_JAGJEF010000162.1:0-2752 GCF_018100875.1 Pseudoalteromonas sp. MMG012 | reverse complement strand
AAATTGATTGCTCTGGGGGGTGATTGATACTATTTTGCATGAGTTGAAATATACAGCTTATATTTTAAATTTATGAAATAGGCGATATGCTTATTCTTCGGGAGCTGGCCTAATTTTTGAGTGGGTGTCATCTTTAGGTTAGATATTACTTCAAAAAAACGAATATTACCGCCCCATACGTTCATGCAACCAGGTTCAAGGTGATGTTTAAATACAGAGTTAGATTGGCAAGCAGCTCGCAGATGACAAGGGTGACTTAACCCGAGTGGGTGTTGAGAGCACTTGCCAATCGCCTATCATTGTTTGCTACAGTTAGATGAAAAAAGGCCTAGCCTGCCTATACAAAACCCGGACAAAGGCACGGTATATAAACCGCTTGGGTGTATTCAAATTAGGGTGTATGGGCTCGAAGCTCATTAGGGGCACTGAAATAACAGTTAAGCCCGGATATATGTCAGAGCAACGCTTTATTGCAAATGGGTCAAACGTCAAACAGTGGCAGCGACGAAATGAAAAAACGAGGTAGTTTATTCTACCCCGCCAGAGTTATTTTGTTTGACATACTGGGAGTGTCCATATATGTCATCAGTAGGTTTATCATCATCAGTAGGTTTATCATCGAGATAGACAGCATCGTTATGTAAAAAGGGATCAACGACTCTGATCCCTTTAATTCGCGTGTATCTTATTTTAGGCTTTATGGGCAGGGAACTTGGATTACCTGACCATTACTAAACGTCCTATAGCAAAAACGAATTGGAGGAGGCGTAATTCCTATTTCTTTCCCGCCCTCCACGTTACCATCATCGCCCGTACCATCGCCAGCACCACCCCCACCCCCAGCTCTGCCACCGTAAATTTGTGCAGGGGTATATGATTTACCATTTCTAATAATACCAATAACTTCACCACCTTTAACTACTAATTGGTCACCAACTTTAAGTTTTGATTTAGTATCATGAGAGAATATATATGCAAGTGAAGTGCTTACTATTCCAGTATTGATACTGGTTTGTGCGAAAGTTCCAAGACTTACGCCGTAAAGGGCTAACTTTTTCATTGCATATGCTGCTGGTGTTGCTGATGCTGCTGATGTAATAAAGACATACGCAAGGTTACGATTTTGGTTAATAGAGTTTAAGTCGCTTGTCGTTATTGTATAGCGCCACGAAAAATTATTAATATGATTGCGCAATTGAAGAATATAAGGTTTTTTCTTTCCATGAAAGTCATCCCAAGCCTCACAGTCATAATCATTATCGTCCTGACACCTTAGAGCACCATCTAAAGGTTTAAAAGAATCGCGTTTAGGTCTAGTGTTATTGATACCATTTGTATTAATTTGGTTTAAATACTCTATATATGTTATAGAGTTAACTATTACTCCAGAATCCATCAGGATAAAAAGGAGGTTTTTTTTCGTATTATCGATACCTTCTACATTGATATAAGCACTAATTGAGTCATTAATATCGCAAACAGTAGATTCGCATAAGAATAAAACTTCCTTGTCATAAGAGTCCGCAAAACTATCGCAGCTAATTAGTAGAAAAAATAAAACAAGATAGATTTTCATATTTATTTCCATTTAATAAAGTCGACGCAAAGTACCCGCTTTAGGTTTTTATGTCAAGTTATGTGTTTTTTTTGTATTGTCTGGTTAAGTTTATGTTGGTTACTTGTTGCAGTGTGGGGGTTTTAAAAATATTTGTGTCGTGGTCATATGATTGTTAATCAGCTATAGTGAAATTTTTTTATTGCTCAAAGTTCTGATTTTGCTAGAATTGTTTCTTAGGTTCACTTCTAATTATTTAATTTTAGTAAGTTGTGTTTCTTAGAAGGTCGTTTCCTAAATCATGAACTTCCTGGGTTCTATCTGATCTCCAAATATCCTAACCCATGTTTGAGATGAAGAAGAAAATTAGAAATTGGTCATGCTATAATCGGGTTTTAGTTCAACTCGGTAAAATCAATATTTGATTAAGCGATGGTACGATTTCAAAATAGCAAAGTACTGAAAGCACTGTGGCCGCGCAAATCTCTACCCAGACTTAGCAATTGAAACGTGTTTAACCTTAAAGGCCGTATTTCGTTTACAGCTGAAAGTCTTAGAAAGGTTTGCAAATTTCTTACTATCATAAATACATCATTATATGAAATCAGGTTCAAGTACGGCTGTTTATATAAACGTACTAAAACGTTTGATGTGCCCGATAGGGTCAACGCTATGGAAAGAGACTCTAGCGAACCGCCTTCGTTCACTTGCTGAGACGACAATGTAATTAATGGGTGATAAGCCGTCAAGTTAATAATCAGCATACTGAAGTGGTAATAAAAGTGAAGGTAATAAATAAAATGAATGGGCTAGGTATGCACAAATATTGGCACCAGAGTTAAGACTGATCAATAGATTAGTAGTTAGCTATTTGATCCACAAAATCTATTAGATATTAATAATCCTAAGTTTAAATTATATTTTATCTAATTTTTCTATACTTTAAGTACACCATCCATAACAAAGTTATTAAAGCGCTTTCAGCAAAAATAACCATTATTATAAAACCCCATGGCACAGCTGATTCTATAAGAGTTTGCGAAGTACCAAAAGTTATTGCTATTACAATGAACCATAGCCACGTGGGAAAAGTTATTTCCACCTTATTATTAGAATCCACTTTTTAAAGCTCACCTTTGTTAGTAATTATATAATTATATATGAATGAACGATATTTTCAACCCGAATTCAAGTTCT
>NZ_JAGJEF010000161.1:0-2760 GCF_018100875.1 Pseudoalteromonas sp. MMG012 | reverse complement strand
AAAGGTCAATAACGACTGCTAGGTAAACCCAGCGAGAGCCGCACCAAACATAGGTCACGTCGCCACACCAAACTTGATTTGGTGCCGATACGTTAAACTCACGCTCCAATAAGTTTGGAATACTTAAATGGGTCTTTTCAGCTTTTGCATACTTATGCGAAGGTAGCTGGCGACTCACTAAGCCATTCTGTTTCATTAACTTACGCACGAGCCAACGACTTACTTTAAACCCTGAGTCTTTTAGCAACTGAACTAAGGTGCGTTGGCCTGCCGACCCATGACTTATCCCAAACCAACGCTTTAATTGTGCAATCAAACGTAGACGTTCAGGGTCTATATGCTGCGGCCTTTGCTTCCAGTAACGAAAACTACTACGTTGAACTCGAAATAGATGGCAGAGGCGCTTTACCGGCCAACTCTCTTGAAGTGACCGTATCAGCGCAAACCTTTGATGGAGTCCTGCATCAAGAGAGCTGAAGCCTTTTTTAAGATTTCATTATCCTCTTCAAGTCGCTTTAATTTGCGTTCTAATTCACGAATTTTAAGCTGGTCAGGGGTTAATGGAGTCGCACTAGATAAGTTACCTTGGCGCTCTTGGCGAAGCTGTCTCGCCCATTTATCAACGGTAGATTTCCCAAGTCCCATCGCCTCAGCAACATCTCGAATTGAGCGTTGCTCATCAACTACTTGCTGGGCTACTTCTAAGCGGAACTCAGGTGAGTATTTTGGTCGTGTTTGTTTTGCCATGATTGCACCTAATTAAGTTATGATGATTCTATCACCTCTAATCAGGTGGCCAAATTCAATGTACCACTACAATGTAAAATAAAAGGGACATGCAAACATTTTATGCCTGTCCCATTTCACTCATTTTTAAAATAACAGTAATGGGACAGGCACATAATTATACGCTCAACATTACAATGTAACGCCACCCTATTATGCAGGAAATTTGTGACTGTCTCATCTTATTATCTTAGAAGCCCGTTAAGACTTCCACTGATCTGTGAACTTTTCAAAATCTAGGTTGACCCATTCACTTTTCCAAAGTTTCAAGTAAGGAATATCAGAAGACGAAGGCGGCAACTCTGTCTTATCAATCTTAACAAGGGAAGGTAAAATTGCAGCATCCCCCATAAGTAACGCTTCACCTGTTTGAAGTGAAGATAAGTTAGAGGTTAAATTCCCAAAAGTATCGGGTAAAATTCTTCGAACATAATTCTGGTCATCAGGGTTAGTTAAACGCATTGCAACGAAGTTACTACATTGAGAAAAAATGGTTTCTGATATTTCGGATGGCCTTTGACTTGCTAATAGAAGGGTTACTCCATACTTACGCCCCTCTTTTGCAATTCTTTCTATTGAGTTTTTTGAAGCTTTGAATCTTGCTAAATCACTTTTAGGTACATACTTATGTGCCTCTTCAAGAACAAGCAAGATTGGAATATCATGTTGTTTCTTTTCTTTGCTACTAGCATACCTTTTATAGTTATAACCAAAGTCAAATAGTATTCTAGAAATCAGAGACACTGTAATGCTTAGTACCTCAAATGGAATTCCGCTTAAGTCGATTATTGTTACGTTGGATTCCTGTTCTTTTTTATAGCCAAGAAATTGCCTTATTGTGTCTTCGAATGAAATATCTTTAGACGCTGTGCCAAAGAGAAACTTTAGGCGATCTTGCTTATACTTTGAGGTGAATCTCGATACAAATTTATCTAGGGTACCATCAGCATAATCACCTTTCGTTACATTAGAGTTTTTAGTTGGCCTAAATTCGTATAATTTTGAAAAGTACATATCAAGCTTATCTTCGTTGGACAAGAAAATACCAGACTCTGCTGTAGTTGAACTATTCTCAGCATCTCCTTCCTCACCCGCAATCATATAGCGATCTACAGCCTTTGAGTTCTTTGTTTCACTTTTAAGGTTAATAAGGCAATTTAAAACTTCTTCGATATCAAACTTAAGTGGACTATCGTAAAATATTTTATCAACATATGGATTGTGTTTCTTTTTATTTTGAGTGATAACACTCCTCAATACTGAAGATTGGTTGTAATTATTGTTATCACCAGAATCAAGAAATAGCTCTTCTAACTCTTCACTATTTAAAAGCCAATAAGGTAAAACTATATCATCGACACTCAATTTATTAGATGATGGGAATGCTGATGGGTATTCATCATGTATATCAAATATTATTACATGGGTGTTGTTTAATCCCTCATATTGATTACTTTTTTGTGAAACTGCTTTTTGAAGAATCGTGGCAATAGTATGTGACTTTCCTGAACCAGTAGAACCGACAATTCCAATATGTTTGTTAAAAAATTTATCTCCATCAACGGGAACGCGAACACCACCGTTATTTGACAGTTGAGAAAAATCGAATTTTTCTTTATTCGCTAAACCATAAGCATATATTTTTTCAATTTCACTTATTTTTGCAGGTTCAACTTTTTTAGGAGGAATTGCAATAGAATCTCCACCACGAGAGAAAATTTCATTTTTTATTACTCCTAGAGGACTTGCTTCGATAATATATTTTCTACCTCCAGTATCTTTTACTTCAATAGAAAAACTATCAATGACAGCTATTAATACAACATCATCACAATCTGCAATTCTGAGGTATGAGCCAACTTTGAGGTGCTCTTCTGCCAAGCGAAATGAATCTAGATCATCAATGGATACTTTTACTTTATCTGGGTAAACCGAAATTACTTCGGCATTTATTGATTCGGTCATTTAGTTAAA
>NZ_JAGJEF010000160.1:0-2766 GCF_018100875.1 Pseudoalteromonas sp. MMG012 | reverse complement strand
GTTGTTTTTGGCGATTCATAAGATCACAAAACACCATGAATGTTCCCTCATTTCTCAAATTTTTTAATATTTCTAGCTCTCTGATACATAAAGGCTTATTCTGGGGATACTTTAGCGGTGTGGTGCGTGTTTTTGATGCCTAACTTTGCTATTTACCATAATGGGCATAACCTGCACCGAAATATGCATCGTAAGGTTAAATTTTAAATGTTCTTTTTTCTACAGTTAATTGTGGGTACAATGCGTTTCAAATTATTCTTTTCACTTGCTGTTGACGCTCATAATTGCAGAGCATTTAGAGCATTCAATGACATTAAAAAAACACATATCCAGTATATTATTGTTATTCATCCCATTTTTAGCACTAAGCTTTATGGTGTACTTAAGTTATGATGATGCAGTTTTAAAACCTACTTCCTATGTGAGAATTGCTATTTCATCGGTGATTTCCATTTATTTTTATCATCTGATTCTATTTCTAATAAAGAGTAGGATCTTGAGATGTATCTCTGTTGTTACACTATCTTTTTTCTATACCTTGCTGTTTTCTTCGTATGTTAAATATGGCTCTTTTTCTGTAGGGATGATTGCTTCTATATGGGAGACAAACATAAACGAGTCATTTGAGTTTTTTAATTCTCATTCTTTTGTTGTGGAGATGATGTTTTTTATCATTATATCATCTCCATTTATTATCATTATTTTTAAGATAGAAGATTTTTTAGATAACAAGCGTATATATCTATGCTCATCTGTAATTGTAATTATCGTATCTTTAATTTCTTTTGTTCGATATCTGTATGCTCCCGCATATGAAATAAAAGGTTTTGAAAGATTTGCTGAGATTTTTGGTGGGATACCTAAGATGCTCTCTTTAGCTGTACAAACAAAAGAATTATTAGACTCTGAGTCTATACCTATCACTTCAAAGTGGAATTTAATAGAAGGTGCTGATGATAGTTATAACTATGTAATAATTGTTGGCGAGTCTGTACAGCAAAAAAGGTTTTCTGAAAGTATTAACAAGATTGATAGTGAAAAAGTCAATGGGTGGAAGATATATACGAATGCTATTGCACCTGCAACACAAACTCGATATTCAGTTCCTCGCCTTCTGTCATTAAATAATATTGATAATCTTTATTATGGATTAAACATTATTGATTTAGCTAAAGAATCAGGGCTTAAGACGCACTGGTACTCTAATCAAGCTAGAGTAGGAGAGGATGATACACCTGTAACTAGGATTGCTATGAGGGCTGATCAGTATAACTTCCATAACCTAGATTACTCACTTACAAAAAATGACTTTGTGCTAATTGATGATTTATCACAAGGGCTAGAGCAACAACCGAATGGAAATTTATTTATCCTCCATATGATTGGTTCCCATTTTGATTTTTGTTATAGGGTAGGACTGTTGAGAGCAACACCTGACTTACAGAGTAAATGCTATGATAAAACAATACTTGAACTTGTATCATTCATTAATAAAGTAAAAGAAACTGTTTCTCATGATAAGTATAAAATAATATATGTTTCAGATCATGGGTTAACATCGATAGATGAACCTCCATTCTTGACCCATGGGGTAGGAAAGCAATTCTCAACAGATGCTGTAAACACACCTCTTATTTTTATTGAGTCAGCCACTGAAAGACATAGTGTTGAATATGATAATAAAGAATACTTTTTAAGGGATTTACCTCATACATTAGGGGCTTGGCTTAATGTTAGCGCTAAAGAGCTTAACTCAGATGCTGAGATTGATAGTGTTGTTAACCAAGATAGGTTTGTGATTGACTCTGGCGATATTAGGTTTTTACAATGAAACAGATTAAATATTTTATTTGCATTATTTTGATAGTAATGGTTATTTTTGTTTTCTATAAGAAGCGATCTGGTATCTATCACTTATTAGTTTATAAATACCAAGGCTTTGGTTTATTAACGATCCATGAAAGTTCAAATAAAAAAATTGATAACATCCTTACCTCATGTTCATTAATTGCTCACGCAGGTGGTGGGATTGATGGTATTAAATATACAAACTCAAAAGAGGCACTACAGAAGTCTATTGATAATGGTTATAGGTTAATCGAATTAGACTTGCTCGTTTCATCAGATGGTAAGATTTTAGGGGCTCATGATTGGGAACGTTATGTCGATAAATCAAGCTTAACAAACTTTCCGCCTGAGAGTTATGAGTTTGTTTCTGCTCAATATCTAGATAAGTATACGACTATGGATATTGAGATGATAAACGAAGTGTTTTTAAGTAATGAAAACTTGATATTAGTAACTGATAAAATTAGAGATATTGGCTTATTATCACAATCAATACCTTATAAAAATAGGATGATTGTTGAAGTCTTTAGTGTATTTGACTTTAACTTAGCTATAGAAAATGGCTTGCACCCTGCATTGAATATAGATATTAGAAACCAAAACATGGTTGATTTTGTCGTAGAAACTGGCATAAAAAGAGTAACCTATCGAGGAGATCAGTTACATGAAATGGAAGTTGCTTATAGAAACGCTAAGCGCCTTTCTGATAACGGTATCCTATCTATGATTTATTCAAGAAATGACTTAGATGTAAAACAGATTCAGGGTGACTTAGGTATTAAAGGTAGTTTCTATGTTGATTTTTATGACAATGGAAGGTGTGATTAAGTGTTAAAAAGTGAGAATAGTATATTTAGCCTTAAAAGGGTATTAAGTGCTTTTGGGTATTCATGCAAAGGATTGAAATCTGCCTTCCAA
>NZ_JAGJEF010000016.1:0-87574 GCF_018100875.1 Pseudoalteromonas sp. MMG012 | reverse complement strand
GCATTTTTATTATTTATTTAAAGATTCGAAATTATTGGTTACCCAACCAGTAATATGTTTCTTAGCGTTTCTTTCGATTGTTTTTCGACCTTGGGTTCTTCTCCATATTTCAGGTGTAACCATTGATTCGGTTATTTCATTTATAATTTTTACAGGGCGTTTAAAACAACCATATGTGTCGAAAAAATCCTCAGATATATAATCTGTAACGCGACTTAATATCACCTTGTTTTGTTTATTCCTAACAAAGACTAAGTCACCTACTTTCATAACAGAAAGCCAATACCGAATAGCAATATCACAACGGCGCTTCCCTGATTCATCTAAGCTAATTTGTTTATCCCTAATTAGCTTTTCTTTAATTGAACGGATTAATTTTGCTAATTCTTTACCGTCCAGCGTTAACTCTGGAAATATTTTATTCTTATGTTTTTTAGCTACATCCGAGATTCCACAACTTCCATGTACACTATAAATAAATTCATGACTCTCGCTGAGACAGTGCTCGCCCAAGCTATATTTATCCATTCTGAGAAACCAAATATTCATAATTTAAAACTCTCTATGTATAATGCGACGAATGCCTAACAGTTTTTTAGAAGGACACTGGCCTTATTTTCTACCGATGAAATCAGGCAAGTGTCCCGTTTAATTTCGTCAAAATAATATAAAATGAAAACAAATACAAACGCTTATTTTACGGGCTCACATTAGTCAGGAATAGACCCCCAATAAAACAGGCGTTATTAACATCTTGCTAAACTGTATTACTCAACCACTGTTTATTTGAGCGCCTATATAACCATGGTAAACTCCCCCTTTCTCATGCCCTATCGAATAGCACGGTAAACTTACCGCATCTGGATTTAGCTATGAAATCGTTTTTTATAACTCGGGGAAAACGCATATTATCTCTGTTATTTCTATACAGTCGTGCCTCGCTCCCAATACATTCTATCTTTAGGCGTCACGCTCTTTGCATATCTTTGTCTTTGCCCCATTCTCTCTCACATAACACCTTTTAAACACCATACACTTTGCGCGCGCTGGCGATTTGCTGTTGCTCTGTAAGGTCTGGCTGTAAGTAATAACTTGGGGCTACAATTGGTTTAACAGTGGTAATCTCAATATAAATGATGCCTTTGACTGGATATTGCTCTCCTGTGATTGGGTATATGTGTGTAAATAATTCATCAAAACCAGCAGTGCTTTTGCGATGGTAAGTGGCAGTTCCAGTTAATTTAAAGCCCTTTTGCTTTAATACATGTACAAAGCTAACACACACATTGGCGTTACCTTGTATATTTTTAACACTATTTGGAGAGGCAATATCCGCAATCAATATTGCTGTATTACCATGAGCTAAAAAAACTTCTTTGGGGGAGTTATTTGGCACACCATCTATATCAACCGTTGCTAACCAGCACAACACACTTTCATTGATAGACGCTTTTACTGCTTCTGTTAGCACGACTCTACTCCTTGGTTAAAAAATCGTTGTACCTATTCGTTTGTTAGATGCAACCTCAACACCTACGTTAGGTCAATATACCCTATCTACGCAGGCATGCTAATCGTGTCCCTAAACACTCATAAGCCACTCATTAAAAACTCATTAAATGCAAGAAAATGTTTTATCATCACCGCTACTAAAATGAGAACCTCAGCAGCGGCTTATTTATTTTTCGACTAACCCTACCTTTATTACTTTTTATTCAACACCCCTCCTGCTTGGGTCGTCGATAAATGCCCATTGCTTAGGGGTTCACCCGCTTGTAAGTCCTGTTCTTTGTCATCGGTATTTACATATTCTCTTTCGGGCCGTTTTGGCGCGCTTTTGCTATGCGTTTTCTCTTTGCTTTGCTCACGGGCTGCTTGAGGGCTAATAATGGGCCCTTGCGAACTTTCAGTGTTTAAAATGAGGGGCAACCCATCTTTGCCACTGCCAATCACAACCACTTTGGCATTATTTGATTTAGCCAGTTCCACCGTGGCTTCTATACCCCGCCATCTGAGGTAAGTTTCAGAAATTCCCCCACTCACCATCTCTTGGAAATCTTTAATCCCTTTAGCTTCTTTCTTTTTACGCATGGCTTCTTTATCTGCCACTTCTAGGCGCATTTCATACTCTTCATTTAAATACAGCTGGTTCACTTTAGAAATAATCGCGTTATGTACTTTCTCTGGTATATCAACACGTCTGATCAATACATCGTCTAAGTTAATTAACGCATGGCCCCTCATTAAGCTTTCAGAGTCTTCCTCTTGTTCTAAAATGGTTTGCTCTTGCAACTTTAGCTCTTTTAATACTTCATTTAGGAGTGCATTTTGCACTTGTGTACGTTGATGCCCATACACTTCTTCTGCGGTATAACCTGAGACAATCATACGCACCGCAGAATTTACCTCAGGTAACACGGTTTCGTTCAAATAGTCTGGGCCAACCAGTTTATGTAAATAGGGAATATGCTCAACCACAGGCCGATATCGCACGGTAATATCTAGGGTGATCCGCAAGCCTTGTGCTGTAATCGCAAACACCGTTTCATGGGCCGTTTGAAAACGGCTAGAGTAAATGGTAAGGGTATCCCATGGCATCACCAACACAGTCCCTTCATCGAACGGTTGGTGCATATACGTACCACCACCTAACCGCTTCCATAATACGCCCACTTCACCCGAGTCTATTTTAATAAACATCACGGGGATCAACACCACCGCTAAAAACATAAAAATGAGGAGTGTGATCCCTGCCCGAAAACGCCACGATAATATTTGCTTACGCACATTGGGTTTATATCGCTTAAGAATACGCATGCCAATATTGGTAACCAATAACGCAACACATAAACCCGCCAGTACGACCAATGTGGTATCAGGTGTAAATACAATATTCATGATAATACCCCGTCAGATTCAACTTCCTGGTGTGCCATTATTTGTCCTTCTACCATTTTTAAATGCACATCTGCCAGATGGAAATATGCATCATCATGGGTGATCGCTATCACAGTATTCCCTCTTGCTTTAAGTCTTGGTAGTACTTGCTCATAGAATTTACGTCTGAATATAGGGTCTTGATCCGCCGCCCATTCATCAAAAATATACACAGGTCTATTTTCTAATATGGTACTTAACAGCGCGAGACGCTTTCTTTGTCCCGACGACAAATCAATGGTACTGAACTCTCCATCTACCACGGCAACCTTGGTATTCATTTCTAAAAATGTCAACCATTCGTCTATTTCTTGCTGTGAGGTATTATGAATCCCATACAGCTGTTTAAATAAGTGAAAATCGGCAAATACGGCGGTAAATAAGCTGCGATATGCCGTTAATGACCGTTCGTTTAATGGCTGTCCATCCAGTATAAGTTGCCCTGCTTGCAGTTCATATAAACCGGTCAGCATTCTAATAAAGGTGGTTTTTCCGCTGCCATTACCACCGGTAATAAACGTAATTTGTCCGCGTTTTAGTTCAAAATCTACTGGACCAACAAAGAAAGGCCTGTCGCCCGGTGTACGATTATGTTGGTAATACGCACCCGCAAGGCGTATCTCGTTAAAGGAAGAGATTTGTGCTTGCTCGTCATTTTCACGGCTATACTGCGCTTGCTCCCGTTTAAGTTCTTTTTCTAATGCTAATACATTTTGTCCAGCTTCCGTTGCCGCGGTAAAAATGGGAATACCTCCCACAATACTGGTAATAGGTCCAATTAAAAATAACGATGCCGTAGTTACTTTTATCACCACATCGGTATATACATTCGAAAATACCGGCACCACAAACACCATTGCCCCAGTGGCTGCAAAAAAGGTAATTTGAGACAATACAAAATCTGTTGCGAATAGCGTTTGCGTGGTGGTTTTTGAACGTTTTGCCCGCGCTGAGTCCATGGCAAATTCATGCTCTAACTCTTGCGCTCTTGGCACACTCAACTTAACTTCTTTAAACCCCTCAAGTAAATCGGACAAACGCTGGATCAGCTTATTTTCACTTTCAAATGACAGTTGCATATTCTTTTGAATTTCATCCGCGCGCAAGCGGTGAATACTGCCGCCTAATAATATCAGTGCGGTGAGTACCACAAATGCAGTGACAGAATGATAAGCAATATATAAAGAGGTGAAAAATACCAAACTAATTGATTGCCCAATAATTACAAACAACTGCGCTGATTGAGAAATGGTTTGTAACTCTTTGCTTAAGGTATTAAAAATCTTTTCTTTACCAATCTTTTCCAAGGTTGATAATTCGGTATGACGCACGCATTCAAATAGTTCTACTCGCAAACCATCAATGGCTTTCTCAACCATTCTAGCCGCTTTGGTCATTAATCGTTGTTGGGTAAATCCGTATATCGCAACCGTTAAAGAAAACAAGACCAAATAATACAAAATATTGTTTTCTTTATGAATATCAGAAATATTTTCTGCCACATTGTTTATTAATGCTAATACCAATGCATTGGCTAACCCTGAAATACAACCAAGTATTGCAAAGGTCCTTCTTTTAACTTTAATGTTTCGACTAATTAAATCGTATAATACCATTTTTATTGTCTTTTAATTGTTATTAATGGCTCGCAAATAACGCGCTATTGGCAATAGAGTAAAGCCAAAGTACCACATACTCCGCATTCCATTTTATATTTTCCGCAAGAAACTAGCAGCATCACCTTTGGCCATATTAAGTATATAGTTTGCTAGAACTTATATTCCATATATCAAGTACTTATACTTCTTCGTTTTGCTCTGTGCCTTTTTTCTGTGCTAACAGTAGCATCAATAAACTCACAAATGGGGTTAATAATAACGAAATTAGAAAAAATCCAACCGGTCCTGCAAAGGTATTCCTTCCCCAATATCCAGACAAAACACATAGTACTAAATACAATGTAACTATCATTTCAAATTCCTGCCATGTTGATAAATAAACCAACAGAAACCTGCTGGTTTATTTAGGATTTAGCTCATTCTACTTAAACTGCAGCTTTGCTAGGTTGAGCATCTACATCATCTTTGTTTTTTCGATACTTTGCTGCAATCTCAGAGATATCACCTTTAATACTGTTAAGATTAAGGTCAATCAATGTACCGCCTGTTTCAAAGTGTCGAATAAACGTCGTGCCCACTGCGTGTGACGATGCAGCCGATACAACAGGCATAAATGCCAGTGAACTTAAAGTACCAATAACCGGTATTGCTTTAAGGAAACTGCTTAGCCCTGCACCACCTAATGACTGTGGAAACGAACCACCAATCACTGCACTAATCGTACCGCGAAGTTTATTGTCACTATAAGATTGACCATAAACTTCGGCAATTTCGCCGATCATTTTGATTTGAATGCCTGTTAACGCAACCAAATCGACCGCAGGGATCGGGATTAGCCCGCTACCAAACGACCATTTACTATATTTATCAACGATTAACTGCGCTACGGCAGCTCGGTTTTCTACCTCAACGAGATTCGCATCTTGTTCTGGCGCCGCTGTACTCGCCTTTTCTTCCTTCGCTGTTTTTGCCGCTGTCATATTATTTCCTCTATGAATTAGATTAAAACAGTTGTTGAACCCACCAAGTTACCGATTTGAGAACACTCTAATCAGTAACCTGCCCTTTTCACTTTTCTCTTTATTGATAAACAAAAAAGTAAACTTGTATGAATTTCCAAAATCCAGATTGGACATCAACCATTCCTTGTACAGGCTTGGTTCCAACGTATTTCAGTCACCCAATTTCTATTTAATATGTATAAACCATTCTCTTTTGGCTATGCGTCATTTAATACGGTTTGGCACGCTTCAGTACGATGTTTATCACTGTAGAAAATAATATTTCTGATCTCGCCCGCAATACAATCTGATTCAGTCCCTGTTTTTACATAGTTACTAAATACCATCACCGACTGATCTCGTTCAATTAAACGATTAAAGCTGGTCACCCATGAATAGGGATAACTACCTGAGTACTGTATAAATTTCTCATATTTTCTGAGATTTGCTTCAGTCGGATCTGCAGGGCAATCAGCGACTTTCCCATATTGGTTCGGGTCGATGTAAGTGACAAACCAACCATAACCGTAGTACTCACACTCTTTGGTGCTCCCCGTATTTGAATACGGAGCAAACGCCGCCAACTTTTGCGCTTCATTTAATATATTATCGGTGTAAAGCGCCTGATCCCATTTGTGCATGTCTTCCACTGTCGAGTACATATCTCCTGCAGAGTACAGTACCAATGGGTTACTATACGGATTCACTAAAATATTTTCATAAGGTGCGGGGCCACCCGTCAAAGGGGGACGACCATTTGCAAGAGGTAGATATTGATTTTGATTTGAGATATAGCCCGTCGTCATATTTTGGTAAATACCAATAGCACTGAACGCACCACTTTCAGTCATATTAACTGGATCTAAAATTTGCTCTTTGACAATATTTCTAAACCAAAACTGTCGGCTAATATCACCTTGGCTACCTGCTGCAAGTTGCTCGATAATATTACCCACTAAATAATAGTTACAGTTGCTGTATTCGTATTTTGAGCCAGGTGTAAATGACGGTTTGTTGTCTTGCTCAGTACACGTACAGAAACGGTTACTAAAGTCTTCCGGGCCATTTAGATTAAGAGTTTGATCATATAAATAAGGACGCCAACCATAATTGTCATAAACTTGCTCGTTATTGCTATAGTTATCAATCCCAGAAGACATGATCAGTAAGTCATGCAAAGACACATCTGCACACTGATTTTTTGGGAACCATGGTAAATAATCACCGACTTTTTCTTCTCGTAAATCTTTGCCTTCTAACATTCTTAATAGCACCGTCGATGCAAACGCTTTGGTATTCGAGCCAATACGATATTTCGACTCCTTGGTGTTAGCTACGTCATATTGAATATTCTGAGGCCCACAATTGGCTTCATATACGGTACTCTCTTCTGATGTAATATAAATAGTGCCGAAAAACACCATTTTATCGCAGTAATCTCTTACCGTTGTTTCAATCATTTCTAATTGGCTGGCAGTAATTTCGGTATTTTTTGCCACGCTCTTTTTTTGCAAACAAGATGCTAAGATTAAGCTTAAAAAGCACAAAATTAATATCTTCGTTTTTGAATACATAAGCCATTTCATTGTTCATATCCTCAAAAATTGCTAAGTGTCTTTGCCAGCAAATTGCCACTAACAAAGCCCTACACTGTTTTTTCCGCACTCTTTCTATTTATGCATATGTCAAAAAACAGTGACTCGTCTTGGTGTCATTTTCTCTGGTTAAGCCATACCAACTAGTACTTTTCGTGTACCTTGATACGCCTCTCGTCCATGGGTGTACAACATATTATCCAACAGTAAAATATCGTTTCGCTGCCACTGATATGAGAACGTCAATTGACGGTACACATCATTGATTTGTGCAATATCTTTTGGGTCAATGTCACTGCCATCGCCATAAAAGGCGTTGCGTGGTAAGCGGTCTATGCCAATGCTATTACGCATTGCAGCTGACTCAGGGCCATCTATACTTGAATGGTGAAATAAATGCGCTTGGTTAAACCACACCTTTTCACCTGTTACAGGATGCACAGCCGCTGCAGGTCTGTGCTGACGCGTTTGCAAATGATCATCGCTTTTCCATTCAAATTCGATGTGGTTTTTTCGACAATACTCTTGCACTTCTACTTTGCTATTAGTTTGAAACACTTCCTGCCATGGCAAATCAATGTCGCCATAATTACGTACGTACATCACACCGAGTTGCTCAAACTTTTCTCTAATGTGAGACGGGATGTGTTTATAGACTTCGCGGCTGTCGGCTAACGGGGTGTTACCACCACTGCGCGCGGGTATGACACAAAAGAACCCCATTCGCATAGGCCAGCTATTTGAATACGCATTTTCATTGTGCTGCAAAATAACCTGATCGGCATGATATTCCGTCGTCGTATAAATATTGTTTCTCAACGCCGTACGTGGCGAGGAACGATAGATATACTGGCTCAAAGGTTCACCAAAGATAGTCTCTAATATGGTGCTAAATTGATTGGTACTGACGATGTTTAAGCCTCGTAACAAAGCAAAGCCGTCATTGTTTACCCATTGATTAATTTCACTCACATGTGATTTTACCCACGCCAAACCACTGAGCTTTTCTGCAGATAGATCATGGACCCGTCGATCTGTATTAACGGAGTCTAAATCCATGTCTATTGAGAGTAACTGATCCATTTAATTCCCTTCCTTTTTCGAGGTCGATTTTTAAGATACAACTTATAGTTTACATTTACTGATTGAGCACATATTTACTCTGTATTTGTTCAATCAATACCGTATTGTTAGGCTGTTGCAATATCGATAAGTGATCCCCTGCAGCTTCGTATGCTGTCAGGTTATGGCTCACCGCATACCATCCCATATCTTTCGGAACAGCCTTATTTTCAAATTCATTCGTACCTGTCGCTTTTATGACACTGATAAGCGTCTCCGTCAGCAGTGTGTCTATAGATACATGTGCCCTTAATTGCGCTTTAAATACCCCTTGAAAACGGGCTAACTGCAATGGCGTAAAGTGATAACCCGCATTGGCCAAACGCTTTGACAACCATTGCGTTCTTGGGCATTCATCTAACGATAAATAGTCTGTTTTATCGGCATTGGAAAAGCCCAGCTGAAAAAATTCATCTATATTTTGAAATACAAATTCAGTGGCTTGATGCTCACTTACAGGCTCAATAGGTCGCGTTGGCAAAGGCGTATCTAAAATGAGTAATGACGTAGGCTGCTGAGATACTTCCTGCAGCTGTTTGGCCATTTCATAAATAATGAAACTACCAAATGAATGCCCTACAAAGTGGACGTCCGCGTGAATATCTGCCTCTGCTAGTGCACTCAAATAATGTGCCGCTGTTTGTGCAAGCGACCCAACAACATCTGGTTGCTCAGCAATTTCATCTGGCTGTAAGCCATAAATGGGAATGCGGTCATCTAGTTGCTGTACCAATGAAGAGAAGGCCATTAATAAGCCACCAGCACCAGCCACAAGTACAACTGGTGTGTAACCTTGCTCACCTTTTTGTAAACACAATACCGTACTGAGTTGTTTCGGTTTATGACTAAGCTGAAGTTGTTCAATCTCTCTCGCCAGAGCCACAATCGTGCTGTGTCGAAACAACATATCGACGGGCACATCAACTTGTAATTGGTAGCTTAACTCCCCCACCAAACGCATTGCTAATAGCGAATGACCACCCAATGTAAAGAAGTCGTCCTCAATGCTCACTTGTGTTTGATTCAGTAATACTTTAAATCGTTCAACGAGTAAGGCTTGGATCGGATTAGTAGGCGCGACGCATATTGCGGTGTTAGCCGTATTGAGTAGCTCACTCATCACAACTAACTGATGACGGTCTATTTTTCCATTGTTGTTATGTGGCAGCGCTGCAACGCATTGAAACAATTGCGGCACCATATATTCAGGGAGTTGCTCAACCAATTGCTGACGAAGATGCGCGACAGAAATATCGCCATCACACGTTTCAATGAACGCCACCAGCTGCTCGCCTGCATTTTGACTTTGTCGTACCACCACCGCCGCAGCGGTGACTGATTCTATACGTTGCAAGTGACGCTCAATTTCACCCAGCTCGATACGATAACCTCGCACTTTCACCTGACTATCTAAGCGGCCTAAAAAGTAAATATCCTGGTTATTCTGACACCGAACCTTATCCCCGGTTTTATACAATCGAATCCCCGTATTCGGCTCTTCGATAAAGACACTTGCGGTTTTTTGAACATCATTTAAATAGCCTCGCGCTAATGCACACCCGCTAATATATAACTCACCTGCAACATAACTGGGGACTGGTCTCAGATACTTATCTAAAATATGAACATTCAACCCCGAAACAGGCTGGCCAATCGGTATGTGTGTACCGCTAAAGTGTGTAACCTCACACAGTGTGGCAGAAATTGTTGTTTCAGTCGGGCCATACGCATTAATCAGCTTGATTTGCGTACCATATTGCTTCTGCCACTGCGTTAACGCACTCAGCTGCATTTGCTCTCCACCGATTGTAATGAGCCTCAGTTGACTATTGAGCGAAACATTCGATGCCGCCAATTGATGCCAATATGCTGTAGGAAGGCTCATTAAGGTCAATTTACTTTGTTGTGCCAAACTGGCCAATGCTGAAGTGTTTAATAGCTGGGTCTGCTCTGCCAGCACCAATGTGGCCCCACTGAGCAAGGTACAAAACACCTCTTCAGCAAATACATCAAAGCTACAACTGGCAAACTGTAAGTAGTTATCTGAGGAGGTTATGCCATAGCTCTGCTGTAAAAATGTCACGTAATTAAGCACACTTTGCTGCTCAACCATCACCCCTTTTGGTACACCAGTTGTACCTGACGTATATATCACATAGCAAATATCTTGAGGGGCAAACTCCTCCAATGAATACGCGTGTGCTTGACTACTTACTAATGGCCCAATGGCATCCAGTGCAATAACCGATGTTTCAGCTATGCAAGTAAGCTCACTCGAATCAATAGCACTTTGGGTCAGCACCATATCTACACTGGCATCTAAGAGCATAAACGTCTTTCGTTGCGCCGGTAAATTTGGCGCAATCGGCAAATACGCAGCCCCCATTTTGAGTATCGCAAGGATGGCGACAATTAAATCAGCACCGGCTGGTAAGCACACCGCAATGATCGGTTGTGCATTACGATTACCAGTGCTATCAAACTGTTTCGTAGATAGATAATTTGCGAGTTGATTAGCCGCCTTATCCAGTGCCTTATACGTCACTGTATATCCTGAGTGAGTTGTATTTTTAACTCGCTCAGCCAATGAACAACGACTCTTGGAACAATCTTCCAGTGCAATCAAATCACCAAAACGTGTTGCAACCTCTGAGAAACATTGCTGAATCGTCATCGGTGTTACAGGTAGGTCTTGTACTGGCCGACTTTCTTTTTCTATATCTTGCGCACTAGGTAATGTCTTTATTGCACTGTCAAAAGAAAACGTCGGGATTGATAATGCACTAGCGGATGAACTATGCGCGACGCTGTGCTCTATTGCCTCTAAAGGTATTGATTTTAGAGCTTGCTCTGGTGATTGCACAAATTCATTTAACAAGTGTGACAACATTGCTAAACAGTGTTCAGCGGTACCTTGGTTGAATAATCCACCTTGATAACACAAGGTTAAAGACAACTGTTCACCCTGCCCTATAACCAAAGTCATTGGGTAATGTGTTTCGTCTTTATGAGCGCTACGGATGACGTTGAAAGGAGCTTGTTCACTGTCTGTCAGTGGATCATCCGGAAAGTTCTCAAATACATAAAGTGCGTCAAACATCACCGCGGCATTATCAATCGCACTCCACCCTTGTACCTGAGTCAAAGGTGAATGAGCATAATCTGACAGCGCTAAAGCACTGTGTTTAACGGCAGCTAAATAATGTAATACTGTTTGGTCACCTTGCGTATTGAGCAATACGGGTTGCGTATTAATATACAAGCCAATTCGTTGCTCTATATTTGCCAAGTCACTGGGTCGTCCTGACACAGTTTGACCAAACAATGCATAGCCTTTATTGCAACACATACTGATCCAGTACGCCCAAGCACCTTGCAGTAAATGATTCAGAGTCAAGCCATGTTGGCGTGAGAATACCTGCATGGTACTGCACAACTGCACAGGTAAAGTGATGCTATGCTCAACGACCGAGGTATTTTTTTCAACCGCGCGTTCCGACGCTAATTTAACCGGGTTTTGTATCAATGCAATATTGCTTGCCAATAAGGTCGTTTCATCTGCCTCATACAAATAAGTTTGCCAGAATTGCTGCTCGTCCAATGACGACTTCTGCTCTAAATAGTCAATATAATCTCTATAATTATCATGCACTTTAGGCGAGGTTAAACCCGCCACGCGCGCAGTATATTGCGCCAGTAACTGAGAAAACAATATGGGTAAAGACCAACCATCCATAATCAGGTGGTGGTAAGTCCAAATAAATCCTGTGCGCTTGTTCTCAAACAATACAACTTTTAAGCGCAGACATGGCGCTGCACGTAAATCGATTCCTTGTTGATACTCATCTGCGGCACTTTGCTCTATATATGCCTCATCATTGCATGATTGCAACGAAGGTATTTCAACGTGTAACGGCAATTCACAGTCACTGATAACAACTTGCACAGGCCCTATTGGACTACTTACAAAAGCGGTACGCAAAATACTGTGTGACGCAACGACCTGCTCCCAAGCATATACAAACGCTTCAACGTCAAATTCCCCTTCAAGGAGCATAGTTGATTGTTCAAGATAAGCATGATTTTGCTGGGTACTGTCACTGTATTGACTGTGAAACCACATACCTTGTTGTAACGCACTCATTGGGTAAATATCAGCAATGTGTTGCGACGGAAATTGGGCAATAATGTCTTGTAAATGCAAATTAGACACATCAGCTAGCAAGCTAAAATCACTCGGCGTATATCTATGTCTAATTAGGTCGTTACCACTTGTACCTAAACTTGCCGAGTGTAATTGTTGGTTTATCTCGTTACAATAGCTGGCCACGTCAATAAGGCTCTGCTGATAATATGCAACTAAGTTAGCGACAGTTTGCTCGGTTATACGTGTTTTGTCATATTCAAAAGTGAACGATAATTGCTCGTTAACCACCGCTGCTGTGATCTGTAACCCGTAATAAGCATGGTTTTGCTGCGCATGCAGTACCCCTGCTGACTCAGTCGCATCACCAATCACACCCGCAGTGTCAAATACCGTATCCAACTGTCCTAAATAATTAAAAAACACCTGGTTTTTAGTCTTTATTTCTAACGATTCGCGCACTGCTTCATCAGGGTGTGCATACCGCAAAGCCCCAAACTGACTGGCCCTTCCTGCAGTAAATGCAAGTTGCTCTTTAACATTACAGATCACATCAGCCAAGTTATTGGTGTTGCTAAATAACCGCAGTGGATACATCGCAGTTAACCACCCCACAGTGCGCGTACTATCAAGACTATTATTTAATAACTCTCGTCCATGGCCTTCTAGTAACACTACCCAATCTTTCGTTTGATAATGTCGCATTGCACACCAGTGCAAAGCAGCTAACAACAAAGATTGTACCCCAGTGTTGTATGGTTGATTTGCCGTTGTCAGCAAGGAGCGAGTCACAGTCTCGGCAATACTGACTTTACAACTGCCAAGTTCAGAGTCGGTCGCAGGTTTTTGTGTGTTAAAGTTTAACAGCTGCGCTGAATTGGCGGCTTCAGTCAATGCTTGCCAATACGCCAAATCTTCTGTTTTATGACCTTGTTCTTCAAAAAATAGACTGATCGCGTGTAAATTTGCTGTACGCGGCGGTAACTGCAGTGGCCTCTCATGCTGCACAGCAATCAAGGCGTGATTAATGTCTTCCAGCAAAACCCGCCACGACACCCCATCAATCAATAAGTGATGCGCTATAATTTGTAAACGATTACGAGATTCACTATCCGGTGTTATAACGTGGCACACTTTAAATAAAGGCTGGCCATCAAAACTGAATGTGCTTTGGTTGGTATCCCGCGTATATGCAAACGCTTGTTGCCAATTATCGCCATGTTTGTGCGCATCAAATTGACTGCATACCGGCACAATATCAACCTCCCCAATCACCGACAATTGATAAGCGCCCTGCTGATGATTAACCACTAGCCTTAATCCATCATGGTGTGCCATTACAGACGCTAACGCAGCGCGTATTTGCTGAACTTCAAACACTTTATCAATGCTTATCAATAACGCTTGGTTCCAATGGTGGCTGTGCGTAAACTGTTGTTCAAAAAACCAACGTTGAATAGGGAGTAATGGTAATTCCCCAACAAATGGCGGGGCTTCTTTGACCAACACATCTAACGTATTTGAGTGTGCTAAATGCGCAGCCAACAATGCCACAGTGTTGAAGTTAAATATATCTGCGACTGACACTGTGATTTGCAGTGCTCTCGCTCTACTGGCTATTTGTATGCTAATGATTGAATCACCGCCTGCGGCAAAAAAGTCGTCGCTTGTTTGCAACTGTGCGTTATTCAAAACTTGTCGATATATCTCGAGTAAACGCGCCGACAATGAGTTATTGCCGTGCTGATGTGTGCTCGTATTACCGTGTTGCTCGAATACCGTCTTAGCAGGACCTTCATGACCTGTTTCGTGTACCGTCGCGTCATGTCCATTTAGTTGAGAGACGAGTGCTTTATGGTCCACTTTGCCATGTGGTGTTAATGGCAACTCTGACAATATCAAAACCTTATTTGGCACCATATATTCTGGCAGTTGAGCTCGTAGTGAAGCCAAAGCCTGTTGCTCAAAAGCCTGTGTATTTTGAGTATGAGAAACGCCTTGCGCAGTTATAACAAACGCAACGAGTTGTTTAGGTCCTTCATGCACCTGCACCGCAAGTACTACACTTTCGGCTATATCAGGCAATGAGCGCAACTGATGTTCAATTTCAGCCAGCTCAATTCTATAGCCTCGGATCTTAACTTGAGCATCATTTCTACCTATGTAGGCAATACGACCATTATTGCGCTGTCGTACCAAGTCGCCTGTCCGGTATGCTCTTACTAGTTCTCCTTCACTATTAAAGACATTAACAAATTTTTCTTGTGTGAGTTTAGGCCTATTTAAATACCCGCGCGCTAGGCCATCTCCTGTGATATACAACTCGCCAATCATGCCTTGTAAAACACGGTGCTGACGTTCATTAAGTATAAGCAGTTCAAAGTTGTCTATCGGCAAACCTATATCTGGTATGGTTGCACTGTTCATTGTCGATTGCTGTACTTCACCCGACGTCGCCACCACAGAGGCCTCTGTCGGACCGTAGTTATTAATGAGCTTGAACGGATAAGACGCTGTACTCAACGCGCTCAATTTGTCTCCGCCAACCAGTAAATACCGTAAGTGAGCCGGTTTAAAGCGACTGTCTGATAGCATAACTTCTGCAATAGGCGTTGCCAAAAAGCTATGACTTACATCATAGTCATTAAGTAACTTAGATAACCCTTGTGGATCATTAAGCGCATTGCGTGCCACCGCGATAGAACATGCTCCCACGCTCAGGTATGGCCATATTTCCCAAGTCGCCGCATCGAAGGCTATATTCGCGGTTTGGGTAGCAATACTGTTGCTGCCCACATCAAATGTGCGGTTGTGCCAACGACAGAGATTCGCTAAACCGCTATGAGGGATCATGACCCCTTTAGGCTGACCTGTCGTACCTGAGGTGTATATGATATAGGCTAATTGGTCTGGCAATATCGTTGGCAACTTAATTCGTGCGAGGCTTGCTGCATTTGACTTTGTGGCATTGCTCATATGAGCTAACACTTCATCAATACATATCACTTGATTGGCTGTCGTGTCGTTGTGACCTAGCCTTGCTTTAAACTGTTTAGTCGTTATGATCCGCTTCGCCCTGCAATCATTAACAATATAAATGATGCGAGAATCTGGATAATTAGGATCTACGGGAACATAGCATCCACCCGCTTTTAAAACCGCTAATAACGAAATGACAAACTCTGCCCCATTTAACATGCTAACAATAACAGGCTCTTCACTCTGTAACCCATTATTAATTAAATATTTTGCTAACAATTCAGACTGTTCATGTAAATGTCGGTAACTCAGTGATTGAGCTGACTCGACCTCTATAATTGCCGTATTTTCGGCTGTGCAGCTTGCGCTGGCAATATCGACAATACGTTCAACAATGCTACGCTCGTATGCGTCAACATCACGTTTTCCGCGTAAAGCATGGAGGCCATTCACAGTGCCACTCGATTCTGCATTTAACGTGCGAGTACAGTGCAATTGAATGTCATCTATCAACTGAGTACTGTTATTTAATAATTGTTCTACGAGTTCAGTAAACGCCCCTGCCATTGTGACAATCGTTTGTGACTCAAATAAGGCGTTGTTATAACCCCAATTTAAACGCATTCCCGAGCTAAGCTGCGTACACGCCAGCTCAATGTCGAATTTTATCTGAGGTGCTTGTTCTTGTGTCGCCGCAACTCTCATTCCTTGTAACTTCAGCACCGTATTCACCTCTGGGTTCAGTGAAAATGTAAGCTGAAATACACTATGATGGTTTAGCCCTCTGGCAAGTTTTAAGCCATCAATGATTTGTTCAAATGGCATTACTTGATGTTCGTGTACATCGAGCATAACTTGCTGCTGGTACCGTACTAAATCAGAGAAAGTCATACCAGCCAACAGTTGTGTACGAATTGGCAGTGTATTAATAAAAAACCCAATCAATGGATCTAATTGTGAATGTGAACGGCCCGAAAATGGCGACCCGATAACAACGTCATCGCTGCCACTATACTTAGCAACCAATAAGGAATACGCGGTGTGTAACCATACAAAAGGTGTAACATCAAGCGCTGCACAGCTGTGCATCAATCGTGAAACTTGTGATGGACTCAACATTTCAATATGACTATCGCCTTGCAACTGAGCCTTGGTTGTTCGCGATTTGTCTAACGGTATGTGGTGTAATGGCGGCGCATCTTGTAAATGCGTTAACCAAAACTGTTTTGCAGCGCTCAATTGCAGATTCTGTAACTGTAACCGCTGCCAATGTGCGTAATCGGCATACTGAATGGCTAACGGTTTTTGTAACTTAGCCGGTAACGGTGAACCAGTTGTAAACGCAGCATAAAATTGCTCTATTCCCTCAATCAAAATGGCCAAAGAATGTGCATCACCCGCAATATGATGTAGGTTCACCAGTAACTTATATTGATCGTCCTGACGTTTAAATAACCGCAGACGCAATGGTAAGTCTGTATTTAAATTAAATGCTTGTTGTTGATCATCTCGGATGACCTTCAGCCAACGACGTTGCTGCTGTTCATTGTTAAGCGCACAACCATCAATAACCTGCAATGGCAATTCAAACTGTTCATGTATGACCTGTATTGGTAAACCATCAGGCGTTTCTTTAAAAGTGGTTCTCAGTACTTCATGGCGCTGTATGATTGCCCGCCATGCTTGCTTGAAGTGTGTGACATTGAGCTCCCCAAATAGCACAAATGTTGCAGGCATATGATATTGCAAACTACCTTGGCGTATTTTATCAATACTCCACAGACGCTGCTGTGCAAATGACAAACTTAATGGCTTATCACGTGATATTAACGGTATTGAAAGGCACGAAGCGTCTATAACATATTCACTTTTTGCACGCTTTACTAATACTGCTGCGAGATCTTTCACCACAGGAAACTGAAACAAATCTCGCAGAGTAATAGATAGTTTTGCTTGTATGGTCAAATACGCAACAAGTTGCGTCGCGAGCAAAGAATGTCCACCCAAAGCGAAAAAATGACCATTTCGACCTACTTTTTCGACTGCCAATATCGATTCGAAGGCACTGGCAATCGCCTCTTCTGTACTCGACTCTGGGCTCTCATATTGTTCTGCCGAAGTCTCAAACTTATCCTGTGCGATGAGTGCTTTTTTATCTATTTTTCCATTGGATGTTAGTGGCAATGTCGCCATCGCAATAACATTACTTGGCAGCATAAAATCAGGAAGTGTTGCCCGCAGAAACTGCTGCACTTGCTCGGTAAGCGCATTAAACTCAGCATCATCATTCAACACGACAAATGCAGAGATCCTTGGGTTATCTACCTGCTCTTTGTTCAGTAGCACTACGACACTTGCAAGCCATGAGTGCATTCGAAGTTGGTTTTCTATTTCGCCCAACTCAATGCGGTAGCCTCGCACTTTAACTTGGTCATCCGCTCTATCAATGTATGTCAATTCACCCGTTGGTAAATATCG
Organism: Pseudoalteromonas sp. MMG012; assembly: GCF_018100875.1. Lineage (NCBI taxonomy): Bacteria > Pseudomonadati > Pseudomonadota > Gammaproteobacteria > Alteromonadales > Pseudoalteromonadaceae > Pseudoalteromonas > Pseudoalteromonas sp. MMG012. The sequence continues at coordinate 69,699 of NZ_JAGJEF010000016.1, read as the reverse complement.
TACTAAATCACCAGTTCTATATAACTTTTGACTGGTCTGTGATGAAAATGGATCGGCAATGAAGCGCGAGTCATTTAGCTCCGGTCTTTGCCAATAGCCACGACAAACACCTGCGCCTCCCACATATAACTCACCGACCGCGCCCATGGGTAATAACTGTTGCTGTTTATCGAGCACATAACATGAGGTTGTTGCAATCGGTCGACCGATGTTACTCACCCCATTTGTTACATCATCTTGCGTCAAACGCTTAAATGTTACGTGCACCGTTGTCTCGGTAATGCCATACATATTAATCAATTGACAGTCAGTAAAACGCGTAGCCCATGGGACCAATTTCACCGGTTGTAACGCTTCACCACCAAAAATAACATATCGTAAGTGACTACCTTCACGGCGACTATTTGCCTCGTCTATGAAGGGGGTTTGCAAAGCATAAAACGCGCTGGGGGTTTGGTTTAGTACCGTGACTTTTTCATCAAACAGTAATTGTGCAAATGCAGGGCTATTTTTGCTTGTCTGCGATTCGACAACAACCAATTGGCCACCAAACAAGAGTGCGCCATACATTTCCCATACTGAAAAATCAAAGCAGAATGAGTGAAAGAGTGTCCATACGTCATGTTCATTAAAATCAAACTGATTCGGTTCAACACATAATAAGCGTACAACGTGGCGGTGCTCTATCTGTACACCTTTGGGTCGCCCTGTCGTGCCAGATGTATAAATCATGTAAGCCAAATCACTGGATTCAATCGCTAATTCAAGATTATGACGTTGGTCAATATCAGCGTACAGTGCTGCATCGTCAATATTAATAGCGACTAAATTGCGTTCATCCTGATTAAACAGCTCTAAACTTGCCGCATCACAGAGTACCCATTTGCTGCCAACATCATCAAGAATGTAATTGATCCTTTGCACCGGATAGTCGGGGTCAATCGGCACATAGGCAGCACCAACTTTAAGCACTGCCAGCAGAGTCACCACCAACTCAGCACGTCGAGTAATACTCACGGGTAACATATCTTGCGCACGCACCCCTTTTGCACGTAATACCCACGCGAGTTGATTCGCTTGGTCATTTAGTTGCTGATATGTCAGTTCATTTTCACCATGCTTGATTGCTATTTTGTGGGAAAATTGCGCCGCTTTTTGTTCAAAAATATGCACTAAGCTTGCTGCTTTATCCCACTGCGCCAGTACACCACTTTGCTGCACGGCTAAGTCAATTTGCTGTTGCTGGTTAAGTAGTTCCAAACATTTAAAATTGCGCTGTGGACCCTCAACAATGTGCTCTAATAATACTTCAAAGCACGTTGCCCAATGCATTATTGTGTCTATTTCATACAGTGCTTTATCAAACTTCCAGGTGAGTAACAAGCCTTGTGTATTAACCGTTGCATTGAGTTCGATATCACATTTAACTGCTACCTGGTGTGCGCGCTCAGCACTGCGATATTCCTGAATATCAAGCTCTGGTAATTGAAAATCGGCTCTGTTATCCATCTCCAAAGTAAACAAAATCTGAACCAATGGATGGTGACTTAAATCTCGTGGACAGTTAAGCCCTTCAACGACCTTATCAAATGGCGTATCACGATACTCAAAAGCTTGCAATATATGGTCTTTTTGTTGTTGCAGCCAATCGTTAAATGACTGTTCTTTGGATAAATCAGCTCGAATAACTAAGGTGTTTACAAATAAGCCAATTAAGTTTTGTAACTGTGGGTGTTCCCGCCCTCTAACCGGGGTGCCCACGACAACTTGTTCACTCTGATTAATGCGTCCAATAAACAACATGAAACTGCTTAACAGCCACATAAAAGGGGTCACCGATTGCTGCGCTGCATGTGCCTGAATCTTAGATAACAACGCCATGGTTAGCTGTTGCCGATACACTAAACCTTGCTGCTGCTGTATTGCCGGTCTTGGCTTATCTGTCGGTAAGGATTGAATGGGGTCTAGCCCCGCTAAAGTTGTTTGCCAATACGTTAAATGCGTAGCTAGTCGCTGCTCAGATAGCATAGATTTTTGCCAATGAGCATAATCAACATACTGAATGGGAAGCGTTGATAGCGCAGAACTAGATGAGGGATATAGTAAATTACAATATGTACGTTGCAAGTCTTGAACGAGTATTTGTAATGATGCACCATCTGACACAATATGGTGCATATTAAAGGCTAAATAATGCTGAGAACCATCTGAGATTAAAAGGACACGCAGTAATATATCCTTCTCTAAATTAAATTTCTGTGATTGATGATCAGTAATAGAGTCAATGATTTTTTGATGGCGCTGTGCAACAGGAAACTCCGCCGCATTTATCCATTCAAACGGCGTATCAAATGACGTAGAAACCAGATGGTGCGGCTGGCCATTGTGCTCTACTTTTGAGCTGAAGCGGGTCCGTAATATTTCGTGCCGCTCTACTATCTGCTTGATAGACTCACGTAGTAATGACACCTCTATTTTTCCCTTCAACTCAAACTCGGCGGGCATATAATATTGACGACTACCTTGTAGCTGCTCAATAAACCATAACCCTTGTTGTGCAAAAGTAAGAGGTAATCGCTGCGAACGTGATACGACAGGGATCAGCGCATTATCTGACGAGGCTTCTAACGATTTTCGTTGCTGAAAATACGCAATGATCTGCGCTTTATTGGCTATCACCCGTAACTTCAATGCTTCTGGAAAACCATTCGTTTGCTTAAATGCCAAGCTCCCTTGCTTTTCGTACAGAGTAACCCCCACGCTTAAAGCTTCAGCAATAAGGTCTTCAATTACTAATAACTGTCCATTCATTACAAAAACATCTCTTCTGAAGTATCGCTTTCATTATCATTTGGCGCTGTGTTAGTCATCATTTTCTGAATGCTGTACCACTTAGAAAGTGCTTCTATGGTTGGCCGTTCAAACAAAACGCGTACGGGAATGTCTACATCTAAGGTTTCTTTCACCATTGCCATACACTGGGTGGCTAATAATGAATGCCCTCCCAATGCAAAAAAGTTATCTGTTATTCCCATACAATCAGCAGCTAATATCTTGGAAAAAATATCAATTAGCGCGCGCTCAAAATCATTATTTGCGGCAATATTCTTACTTTCTACAGTAATTGAAGCACTTAGATTCAACAGCTGCTTAGAATCAACTTTGCCATTGTGGGTTAACGGTATGTGCTCTACGACCATCCATTTATGGGGGATCATATAGGTAGGTAAAAGCGCAGCTAAATGCTCTTTTAAAGCCCCTATGGCATTGTTGGATACGGGCTGAATGCGTTGCTGCTCTGAAAATTGATATTGCAACCCATACTGCTGTGAAATAATGAAGGCTTCAAGTTGTTCTGTCTCAGGGTTTAGCAGTACCTGCGCCTCATCGATATCACCATGACGTATTAATTGGTGAGCTATTTCGTTTAATTCAATACGATAGCCTCGCAGTTTAACTTGCTCATCTACTCTGCCGTAAAATAATAAGTATTCAGGGTGCATTTGTTCATTTATATGCCAACGAACCTTATCCCCAGTGCGGTAAAAGCGCCGTTCGGTACCCTCAGGCCCCAATGGCAACATGTTAAAGCACTGATTTGTTAGGCTTGGTTGGTTTAAATAGCCTAAAGCGAGATTGTCTCCTGCAATGTATAGTTCACCAATTGCGCCCACTGGGGCCAACTGTTGCTCTGTATCGAGCACCACGAGTCGGCTGTTTGCAATGGCGTTTCCAATGGGCACTTGCGTCAACTGCTGTTGTTCAAGCTCGGCTATACTTGCCGCATTACAACGATAAACACTGGTTCCGACGGTTGCTTCTGTTGGCCCATACTCGTTCACCCATTGAATGTTAGGGAAATACTCACTGAGTGATTGCAGTAAAGGTAATGGTAATTTTTCACCACCAATAATAACTTGATGGGCTGTGGGGATGATTGTTTGAGGCAATAAAGCCAATATCCCTTGTAGATGTGCGGGCGTGACTTTAAAAAATCCAGAATGTTCGCTTTGCAAACGTTGCGACAGTTGGGTCAGCATTTGTGTATCATCAACGAGTATATCTAAACACATTCCCATCAATAATGGCCCCCAAACTGACGTCACCGTCGCATCGAAAGCCAATGGCGTACTTACCACACTAATAGATTGATCGCCATCTAAGTAGGTATCCAACACATGATCAAGATACATCGATAAATTGCGATGCGTTATCTGCACCCCTTTCGGCATGCCCGTCGTACCCGATGTATAAATAATATAGGCCAGATCATCGATATCATAAGCGACAGGTGCAAGTTCACTCATCTCTTGCTGCCACTTATATTCATTTAACAATAAGCGACATGAGGCACTCGATTGCGTTAGCGTATTAAAATCGATATCTAACTGCGACGTAGTTATTAATAGTTCAGAGCCCGAATCGTCTAATATATACTGACGTCTTGATATTGGCTGCTTGGGATCTATGGGCACATAGGCCCCACCTATTTTGGCTACTGCGAGTATAGCGATAATCATCATACTCGATGCCGGTAAACAAATTGCAATCTTGCTGGCTTTACCGATCCCTTTATTTTGCAAGTACCCTGCGAGCTGATCGGTTTTTTTAACCAGGTCAGCGTAACTCATTACACGTCCATCAATATCTATCAATGCTCTAGACTGGTTCAAATGACCTTCATTCGAGCCCGTTTTGCTATGCCAATGTTTATTCAATCTAGCCATAACATGGCGAGTATGGGGTTCTGGGCTTAATCGCAAGTTATTTTCTACTGCTTCTTGGTCACTTAGTTCTTCAGCCAGTAATCGCTGCCTTGTATCCGCGCTCATTACTGACAATGATCCAATTTGCTGAGATGGTGCTGTGAGTAAAGCAGCAATCATCACCTCAAAGCTGAGAATTAGTTGTTCAATCCGCTGTTTTTTAAATAGTGATGTGTTGTAATTCCATTGAATATGAATACCATCACCTTGCTCAATCGCATTTACCTCTAAATCAAACTTCATTCGTACCGCGTGCGTTGAATGTTGTTCAATATGTAAATGCGGTAATGTAAAATCAGTGACTTCATTATTTTGTAGCGCAAACAAAATTTGAAACAAAGGTTGATGTGCCAAATTACGCTCTGGTTGTAACACTTCGACTAACTGCTCAAAAGGCACATGTTGATGTTTGAATGCATCAACAATAACCTGCTTTTGCTGGGCTAAAAGCTCAGTAAAGCATTGCTTGGACTGGGTATGGCTTCGAATAACAAGCGTATTCACGAAGAAACCAATTAAATCACTCACTTGAGCCTGATCACGTCCCGCAACTGGCGAGCCAATTAGTACATCTTGAGATTGGCTGTATTTCATAACTAATACTGAAAATACCGTATGAAGCCACATATATAATGTTACGCCGTGATCTGCACACTGCTGATGTATGGCTTTCGTTGTCGCGGCATTTAAATGGTGAATAACGCTCGCCCCGACAAGCTGTTGTTCTTGAGGGCGCGTAAAGTCCAAAGGCAACTCATGCACATGTGGTGCACCTTGTAATTGTGAGCGCCAATAATCAAGCGATGTGTTCAATGCATTTTCGCTACACACTAAGCGCTGCCAGTATGCATAGTCGGCATACTGCACTGAGAGTGGTTCAGCTAGAGTTTGTGGTAATTGATACCCTTGCTCAGCAGTATACGTGCGATAATAGGCAATAAACTCTCGTATTAAAATCGCCATAGACCAACCGTCACTGGCAATATGATGCATGTTAAAGTGCACAAAGCTGGTTTGTTCAGTCATTTTTGCCACTACCACACGCAGCATCACATCATCTGCTAAATCAAATGGTGCTGTACTTGCTTCGAATGCAATATGTGCCCACTGTTCGTCTTGTTCTTGCTGACTGAGCGCGGTTAAATCAAGACATTTTAGTGGTACTGAGAATGTTGAGTTAATCTTTTGCTCTGGTGCATCACTGCCATTTTGATTCACAATTATGGTGCGTAGCACTTCATGGCGCGTAATTAAGTCGTGTAATGCACTCGACACCGCTTCTAGGTTCAACTTACCATTAAATGTAAAGCTCGCAGGCATATGGTATTGCGTACTGCTTTGCTGCACTTGGTCAATCAACCACAGTCTTTGCTGTGCATAAGACAAGGGCAATGCCTGCTGTCTCGACACTTTTACAATCTCTTGAGCGTGTGTAATCTTTTGACAACTCTGCAACGCGTCCGTTAACGCTGCAACAGAAGGTGTTTTAAACAACTGGGGTAAAGTGATATCAAAATGTTTTTGCTCGCGAATTTGTCCAATCAGCCGAATAGCCAAGAGCGAGTGACCGCCTATATCAAAAAAGCTATCTTCTATACCAATATGCTCCAACAGCAACGTTTCACGGAATAGGTTTAATAAATAACTTTGTAGGGGTGTTAAGTCTTTATCATTAACAACCGCTTTAGGCTCTAAATCACGTTGCTCAATACCTACTGTTAACGCAGTTTTGTCTACTTTGCCATTTTTTGTAACGGGTATGCCATCGTGCTCAAAAAATAACGACGGGACCATATAATGAGGTAACGTGTTTGCTAACTGTGACTTGAGAAGTCGAGAAACCATAGTATGACCTTGGCACATCACAATATGGGCGTGCAGCACCGCTTGTTCTACATCGACAGTGACCGCGCAATCCGATACTTCATTTAATGCACGTAATGTGTGCTCAATGGCGCAGACGTCTATCCTAAAGCCGCGCAACTTAACTTGTTCATCAATCCGTCCACTGTATCGCAAATAACTGGTTTCTGTTTTTTTATCCGATTGCCAAAATGCAATGTCCCCGGTTCGATAAAAGCGCTGTGTTCTTTTTTTGCCATTGCTTTGCATAAATGTCAGTGTGACAAAACGTTCATCATTAAGCCCAGCTAAATTCACATACCCTTGGCTAACAACAGGCCCACCAATCAACAATTCTCCCGGCATGTTTAATGGAGTCAATTGATTAAATCTATCAACCACTCGCACTATGACATTACTATTTGGTATACCAATAGGCACATCTTTATGCCCCTCATTTACATACTGAGTATACGGCGGCACCTGAATACCATTGCTGAGCGTTGTTTGTGTATCATCAATGGTATACGTTGTTGAACCAACTGTGGTTTCTGTTGGACCATACTCATTGACCCAACGACAATATGGCAGTTTTTTGCGCAAAGCTGCCAATAAGTCAACTTCCAGCGCTTCACCACCAACCACCAATGTGTGGTTTATTAAAGTGTTACTTTTATCTTTCGATAGGCCAACAATGGCTCTCAAATGCGCGGGGGTTAGTTTGAATAACTTAGCATTCATACTAGAGAATATAACGTCGGTTAACTTAACCAACTGTTCTCCACCTTCAGGTATTATTTCAACGGTTCCACCATGCATTAAAGGCGGAAATAACGCGGTTACCGTTGCGTCAAAAGCCAATGGAGTACTCACAACAGACGACCAGATCACCCCATCTTTAGGTTTATAACAAGTCACAGCATGCTGTAAATATGCACTTAGATTATCATGACTGATCATGACCCCTTTTGGCTTACCTGTAGAGCCTGACGTATAAATGATATAGCATATATCTTCGCCTTTATGACAAGGCTCACCAGCGCATTCAACACCCTTCGGTGCTGCCGTATCATAGCCACAGAAATTTGAGTCTAAATCAAAAATATCATCTAACAATAAGAAGTCACTGCCACTGTCAACCAATGTATCGGTATCATCACTGTATGCCAAAATCATCATGATCTCTGCGTCATCAACGATGTAGTTTAATGTTTGGCTGGGCGTGTTACTGTGAAGGGGAACATAAGTATGGCCTGCTCTCAAAATTGCGAGTATCGCCACAACCATTGCAGGGCCCGATGGTAATAATATGGCGATGCGGCTTTGTGGTTCAAAGGCCATTTCGAGTAAACAATGTGCTAATTGATTGGCACACTGCTCTATCTTCTCATAAGAATAGGCTCGTCCATCATATAACAGCGCATCATAGTGCGGATACTGTCGTGCCATACTTGAAAAATTCGCTGAAAAAGTCGGTTGCTGTGTCACAGTTAAATCGAGCGATTCGGTGTCATATATAAACTGTGATTGTGCGTGTTCAGTCCATAGTTGTAACTTTGAAAGTGGGGTGTGAATGTCGTCAAGACATTGCTGTAACACATAGCAGTACTGCTCAAAAAACGCCTTAATACTACACTCATTCCATAGTGAAGTATCGTAAAGCCACTCAATATCGATAGCATCACCACTGTCAATTACCGATACTTCAAGATCTAATTTCGCACTACGTACGCCACTCTCAACCTGTTCAATTATCAACCCATCAAGTTGTAAAGTTTCATTCACGTCATTATTTGCTCTGAATACCACTTGCATTAATGGATGTATTGATAAACTCCGCTCAATATTCAAGGCATCAACAAGTGCTTCAAATGGTAATTGTTGATGTACCAATGCATCGCTCAATGTCACTTTAGTCATTCGCAGCATATGCGCTAGGTCAGTGTCAGATGATATCTGGCTTCTTAACACTAAAGTATTAATGAAATTACCAATAATAGGCTCAAACTCGGCGAGTTCACGCCCCGCGACAGGGGTGCCAATTGCAATATCATACTGCTCAGAAATACGGCTAAACCATAATGTAAACACGCTTTTTAATGTTAAAAAGAGTGTTTGTGATGATGCTTTATTAAAGCGTCGCAATTGCTTAGTCAAATCCTTTGGCATTGCACCTTTAAATAGCCCACCTCCGCTAATCACATTATTTGAACGTGCACGATCAGTTGGTAGCGTATGCACTGTTGGTAAACCATCGAGCTGAGAACGCCAATATTCACAGCTATCTTGCCATTGCTTCGAAGCTTTTTGTGTGCGCTGCCAGTACACATAATCGATATAATGATACGGCAGTGCCGTTTGGGCACAGTGCTCATTACCCACAACCAAATTGTTATAACTTTCTGACAACTCTTTACACAAAATGGAAATCGACCAACCATCTGACACAATATGATGCATTGTGACAATAAGTTGATAACATTGAGTATCGAACTTAAGTAACGTTGCACGTAACAGTAGATCATCCGTCAAATCAAATGATGTGCTGTAATCATCCGCAATGAACGTCCGAGCCACTTGTTGCTGTGATGTGTTGTCGGAATCACATAAATCAATTTCTGCCAAGGTAAACGCTAATTGTGAATTTAAGCTCTGCGTAGCTTCTGCTGTCGCGCTGCTTTGATAATTAAAATGAAGTATTTTATGACGCGCAATAACTCGCTGAAATGCCTGTTGTAACGCCACTATATTCACGTTACCTTTTAAGGTATAAACACCTTGTAAATTGTACTGTTCACTGTGACCTTGCATTTGATCAACGAACCACAGCCTTTGTTGTGAGAACGACAATGGATGAACGCCTATTAAATCATGATGTTCAAGCGCAACTATCCCTTGTAAACCACTTTTTTCTGGCGTTTGACATAAATATGTTGCCAACTCAGCAACGCTTGAGTATGCAAATAACGCTTTCAACGAGATATTCACATCTAACTGCTGACGTATCAAATTCAATAATCGCATCGCTAACAGGGAGTGCCCACCAATAGCGAAAAAGTCATCCGTAACACTGACCTTTTCATGTCCTGTCAATTGAGAAAACAGCGCCACTAAAGTGTGCTCAATATCTGTTTGAGCAGCAACAAACGCACGTTTACTAACTTGAATTGGCTTATTTTGTAATTGCTTGCGATCTATTTTCCCATTTGCCAAATACGGTAATTGTGTTTCAATTTCCCATATTCGGGGGACCATTGGTTCTGGTAATAGCAACTTTAAAGCATTTACAATGTCTTGCTTCATTTTCGCGATATCTAAATCAACGCTCTCATTTGATAAGGTGCAATACCCTACTAGCGTGTCAAGTTCACCCAATTTTCGACACACCACTACAACGCTGCTTATTATCGGCAGCGCGGTCGCTTTTGCTTCAATATCTAACAGGTCAACTCGATAACCACTGATTTTTGGTTGATTATCTATGCGGCCTAAATACTCTATATCGCCTTGTGGCGTGAGTTTCACTTTATCGCCAGAGCGATAAAACAACTGTACTACCCCATTACTTTCATGCTCAACAAAGCTGTCTGCGGTTTGTTCAAGTGCATTGATATAGCCCGTTGATAAACTCCTGCCCCCAATGTACAACTCTCCCGGCATACCCGGTGGTGTAGGCTGTTTTAGCTCATCCAAAATTAACGCTGCAGCATGAGAAAGCGGCTGACCAATTGGATACAAAGTACTCGTACATTGCTCGTTAGACGTAATCTGGTATGTCGTCACACCAATGCATGTTTCTGATGGCCCATAATGGTTTATTATGGAAGACGTTGGGTACACGCTCTGCAGTGTATTCACAAGTTGAGGCGTTAATGGTTCCCCACCTAACACCCAATATGAAATAGCGGGTATATGCTTGATATTCTGCGACATGACAGGCAGTAATTCGCTGGCAATACTCGGCGTTATTTTTAAGAAATTAACGTCTAGTTGATATAATGCGTCCACAATTAAGCTTGGATCAGCACCAATATCGTGACTGGCAAACGCTACGGTGCCCATACCGGCTAACACTGGATATATTCCTGTAAGGCATAAGTCAGTCGCCAACCCTGTGACCACACCAGCACGTATATTTTCATCAAATTGAATGCGCTCGCTGATCCCATTAACATAATGGGAGAGTGCCCCATGAGATATTTCAACGCCTTTGGGTTTACCTGTCGTGCCAGATGTAAATACCACATATGCAGAGTCACAATGTTGTACTTTTGGAAGGGCGAATTCTTTTTCTATATAAGGACTTATAAAGCCCTCAAATGGATGGATGCTGATTTCATGCTCATTCAATAGCTGCATGTCGGCCTCTACTAAGCTCTGCTTATCAACCGTGATCAGATATTGGCTTTTTGCCTGACTTAGCATCTCCATGATACGAAGTACCGGTGTACCGCGCTCAATCGGCAAATATGCTCTGCCTGCACGCATAATGCCAAACATTGCCAGTACTGAATAAGCAGAACGCGATACAAGTAACCCGATTGGGGCTAATTGTGACGTACTGCGCTGTTCTAACAAGGCTGTCATATGTTGAGCAAAATTAAAGCTGAGACTGTTTAACTGTGCATAACTAATCCGGCTTAGTTCTTCTGTATGAACACTCGATTCAACTAACGCCGTTTTGTTTGGGTTACGGTCACTATGCGCCATTACCTTATGTAATAATAAATCCACATCGTCTTGTACTACGCTATTACTTGTTGTAAATGTATTCTCAGAACGTAAAATTGAAGGCAGGGCTACCTTCCCGATTGCTTGCTCTGGTGCAGAACTCAATGCTGTTGTCAGCGCAATAAAATCATCACTCATTCGCGCTATTAACTGCGCGTCAAATAATGCAGTGCAGTAATCAATACTGCCAACTAACCCAGTATCTGACTCTGTGATATTCAGTGTGAAATCAAACTTCGCCGTATTGTTATCCAAAGGCGTCAGATCCGCTGATAACTCCGACGTTTGATGTGATTCAATGGTAATACCGTTATAGTTGAACAATATTTGAAACAAGGCTGAGTGTGCCGATGATTTTGCTAAACCAAGCGCTTCAATAATACTCTCAAGTGCAACATTTTGATTTTCTAACCCCTGCGCCACCGTGGCCTTTGTCGTACTTATCAAAGTATGAAATGATTGTTCTGCACTGAGCTTTTGACGCAGTGCTAACGTATTAACAAAACACCCAACCATTGCTTCAAATTCTGGCTGGTCTCGATTTAATACTGGTACACCCACAGTCACATCATTTTTCTGACTATACCGATGTAATAACACATAAAATACACTCAGTAACCCAACAAACTGTGTGACGCTATGTTGCTGACAGTAGTGCGTAAACGGCGCTATCGTTGCTTTGGATATGTCAAAATGATGAGTCGCACCGTGATATGTTTTTTGACTTTTTCTCGGATAACTGGTTGGTAATTCAAACAACTCAATGTCTTTTAACGAGGTTTGCCAATATTCAAGCTGATTAAGGTATACCGGTGTTTGCTTAAACTGCTTTTCCCAATGAACGTAGTCTAAATACTGTAATTGTGGCTGCTGCAACGAGCCAAGATCATCCGGGCATTTCGCCAATATATCAACCAGTTGCTGTACTAATATTTGAACCGACCAGCCATCTGCAACAACATGGTGCATCGCAATATACAGCCACTGCCCTCGGTTCTGCTGCGTTATCAAGGTCGCTCGAAATAACAGTTCATTTTCTAAATCAAAACAATGCTGCAGTTCATCATCAAGCAGCGCGATAATATCCGCTTTATTTGCATTAACACCGACTTCAATTGTGTCTAAATGAAGTTGTGCCTTTTCATTAATTCGTTGTACGACATTACCATCGACTGTAACAAAGTTACTTTTTAAAACTTGATGACGTGTTAGTAAAGTGTTTAGCGCTTGCTCTACATCCGCTGTTAACACTGATGTTGAAAAATGTAGTAACCCGCACATGTTGTACGTCGCTGATAACGGCTCATATTGGTCAATAAACCAAATCCGATACTGAGCGCTTGATAACGGCCCCTGCTTTTGATGATGCTGTTGCATGTAAGCGATCAACGCTTGCTTACATGCTTTGATACGCGCAAGCTGTTCTGCCGGCACAGTGGTAAGTTGCGTCCGCAGCTTTAGGCGGTCTTCTTGCAAGTAAACAAATATACCTTGTTCATCTAACTCAGCCAAAAAAGCGGCAATTTCTGAATTTTCCATCGTTATAGGTCCATCTCTGTCATGGATTCATCATCCAAAGCGGCACTAATATCGCGTCCACTCACAATATCACTCACCATTTTTATATCTGGTGAGCTGTCTGAACATGTCGCCATTGCATTCATCAAATCATCTATTCGCACTGCCAGAAGTGCGATGCTTGAATGGTCAAAAACATCGCCAACAGTGATACGTATCCCGAATTGGGCATTGATTTTCGACACCAACTGCATCGCTAAAACAGAATTGCCACCGCACTCAAAAAAGCTTTCTTGAGTGCCTAAAATACTTGTATTAAGTAACGTCAAAAAGCAACTGTGAAGCGCTTCTTCAGTGGCGGTATTCGGCTCTACAGGTATTATGTTTCGCTGTTTTATACCCTCTGGTATAGGTAAAGCATTCGAGTCCAATTTTCCATTCGGCGTTAATGGCCACGCCAGCAACCAACACACAGATTCAGGTACCATATAACTTGGTAAACACAGGGTGAGTGCTTGGCGTATCTCGCTGTATGCCCATCGTGTTTGCAAGATGCCATCATCAATACAATACGCACATAAACTGGCTTGTTGTTCGGCATTTTGTTTTATGAATACACGTACATTCTTAGTTTCCAGAACTTGCCGTAAATGATGTTCGATATCACCTAATTCAATTCTATGACCGTGTAGTTTTACTTGCTGATCAAGTCGTCCTTGGAGCTCAATTTCACCATTTGGTAAACGTCTTGCTCTGTCCCCCGTCCGATATAAACGCTGAGTACACTGGTCATTAAAACGATGCTCTATAAATCGTTGAGCAGTTAATTGAGGCTGCTTAAAATAGCCATTTGCCAAACCTACACCACCAATACACAGCTCCCCCCATACACCCGTAGGTAGTGGCAACAATGCACCTTGCACATTATCTGACATGATATACAAGCTGGTATTTGTAATACCGTCTCCGATAGATATGTGCTCGGCATCTGTGATGTGACTCAGTGAAGACCAAATTGTGGTTTCAGTCGGTCCATACATATTCCATAATTCAACGTCATTTTTCAAAAATGCCTTTGCTAATGACTTGCTAAGTGGCTCGCCACCACACAGCACTTTTAACCCTTTGACACAGTGAGGCTGGTGATCTAACAACAACTGCCAAAGTGTTGGTGTCGCCTGCATTATAGATACAGGGTTTATATTGAGGAGCTCAACAATGGCCGCAGGGTCACTGCATGTTTGCTCACTTGCCAGCAGCACATGAGCACCTACAAGCATTGGCGCAAAAAGCTCCAGCATTGCAATATCAAATGCAATGGTTGTCACTGATAGCAACGTATCTGAACGCGATATTCCAGGCGCTTGTACCATTGCAGATAAAAAGTTAATTAGCGCTAAATGATTTATTTCAACGCCTTTTGGCTGACCTGTAGATCCTGAGGTATAAATGACATAGGCAGGCTGTGTCGGCAATAACTCGATATTTAAGTTCGGCGCCTCGCTTGGATTTAAAGTGCTCGATAGTGAGTCAATATCTAACACTGTCATACTATGGCGACTATTTAATACACTGTCGTCGCATAGGCTATCACAGAGTAATATGCACGCTTGTGCATCATTTAAAATGTAATTTATCCGCGTCTGTGGAAACGCCAAATCTAATGGTAAATATGCCGCACCTGTTTTCAAAACAGCCAATATACTCACCACCAACTCAACACGCCGAGGCAAAGCAATGGCGACTAAACTACCGACGCCAATATCGAGCGCTCGCAAGTGGTGTGCAAGTACATTTACTCGCCTATTTAATTGCTCATACGTTAAAGTTTGTTCTTCACAGCTCAATGCTTGATGCGTCGGGTACTGAGCAACGATTTGCTCAAACTGCTTAATATAGTTAGTTAATGCCGGCTGTGAGCTGTGCGAATCAACGGGTAGTTGCTGTGCTTTATTGAACTGCTCTTCAAGTAACGTTTTTTGAGCTGATTCAGTTACAAACGAACAAGCTGGTGAGTGCAACGCATCTTGAGTGTTTCCTTTCTCAATGAACGCAACAAAACTTTGTATGAAGCCATCAAATAGTTGGGTATCAAATTTGTGTTTATTAAACTCTATGTCTAACGACCATGACTCACCAACTTGGGTAACATTACAATTCAGTTCAAACTGACTATAGGTGGTTACCGAGGGCCCAGTATCAATACTCAGCTCAGCAAAAACCGGTAATGACGGTACTTTATCCATATTGAACAAGGTAGAGGGTAAATGAATGTCTTCTTTCGTTAACGCAGAATATGGATAATGCTGATGTTCAAAGGCAGTCAGTAGTACAGACTGCACGTGCTTGATCAGCTC
Source organism: Pseudoalteromonas sp. MMG012 (assembly GCF_018100875.1). Lineage (NCBI taxonomy): Bacteria > Pseudomonadati > Pseudomonadota > Gammaproteobacteria > Alteromonadales > Pseudoalteromonadaceae > Pseudoalteromonas > Pseudoalteromonas sp. MMG012. Next base: position 54,485 of record NZ_JAGJEF010000016.1, on the reverse strand, counting down.
ACCTAAATGAGTGCACGCCATAACATCAATATTAATTGGCAGAATATTAGTACAGTACCCCACCAACTGGCTATCTAAGATATCAGGCTCAAAAATATCCTCCGAACTTCCAACGATATCTTTGCGAGACAATAACTGTCGGTCTGAACATGGGATCCCTGCTGTGACAACCGATTGTTGCGTCAATTTACTTAACCATAAAAGGTACATCGACAACAAAGTAGCAAATTGCCCACAGCCATTGCGTTTAGCAAGCTGCGATACATTCAGCATGGCCTCCTCTGTGAGATGTATACTCCGTGTTTCCACCTCAAAATGCACCTCCTCCTTTGCATCGATGTTTTCAGCTAACGCAAACTTAGTTGGCAAGGCGAGCTCACAGCTGGTCGCTAAATGCGTTAACCAAAACGTCCTATCCTCTTCAAATTTTATTGTCTGTTGGTATTGCTTGAGCGCTTGAGTATAGGCAAAAAAGTCTAGTTTTGAATTTGCGGGCTCTATCACTTCCTGATTGTAATAAGCTGCAATCGCCTTCAAAATAATCTGTAGTGACACTCCGTCATACAGTATGTGATGTGCAACAAGGCTAAAATAACTGCAGCCTCGCTGATCTTCTACCAAATTAAAACGGAGTAATACATCATTATCCAAGTCAAACGGGGCGTAACGCAAGGCGCTTAAATTTGCCGTCAGCTGAGCGTCTGTGTCAATTGTCACAACCGACATTAATATTTGATTAAAAGCCCCTTTCCTATGACATAACGTATCGCTATCCACACCATAACTTAGCATTGGGTATTGCTTTATCACTTCCCTAATTGAACGCTCTAAATGTCGTTTATTCACTGCACCAGTTAACTTCACCGTCGCTTGTAACTGATAGGCTTTTGCACCTTGTTCAGACCGTAAAGCCAACGCCAGCAATTGCTGCTGAGCATCACTTAAGGGCACAGCGTCATTTTCACTGGCACCACTTATCTGTGATTCTAATGCTAAAGAATCGCCAAAATATCCGGCTTTTTTTATACTGAGTGCGCTGTCTTGTACGACTTGAATAATTGCCTCAACATCAGCATCCGTATGCGCTGCTGATAAGAAGCAATTTCGCCCCTCCCAAATAAACACGCCACGATTGAGCATTTCATAAAAAAACACATCCAAGTTTTGTGTAAATTTAAATCTAAATAGTGATGTAAAGGCTTCAAGGCTAATTGGGATCTGCTCTGCTGTAAAAAACCGATTTAACGTCTCTTTCAAGTACGTGGTTTTTTCATTCACAGCATAGAACAAAGCGGGTCCTTGACGTTTTATTTCGCTCAACACAGCTTTTGCACTCGCCATGGCTAATGGGTGTTTGCAGAAAGTCCCAGCAAAGAACGTTGTGTCTGCTTGGGGGTAAGAAGTATCACCATATTGCCACACACCACCATCAATACCATCTAAGTACGCGTGGCTACCCGCAACCACACCAATAGGCAGCCCGCCACCAACAATTTTTCCATAAGTTGCCATATCGGCTTGTATATCTAGCAACCCCTGAACTCCACCTGGATGTGCTCGAAACCCAGTGATCATCTCGTCAAAAATCAGCGCAATCCCCAGTTCTTTCGTCAACTCGCGTAATTCTTTTAAAAATGCCCATGGCTGTAATTCAGGATGACGGCTTTGTACAGGCTCGACTAATACGGCTGCAATAGAAGAAGCATGTTTACGAATAGTCTCTAACGCCTTAGGATCTGCATATTCTAAAACCAAATTATCACTAATTGATCCATGACGAACACCCGAACACATTGGCTCAACGTCACTTTCACTCAATGCATGTGCTAATGTGCCATCATAATGTCCATGGTAAGCACCTGAAAACTGAACAACTTTTTCACGTTTAGTCGTATTACGCGCTAAACGAACCGCAGTCATGACCGCTTCAGTACCAGAGTTACAGAAAGTGACACGCTCTAAACCGGTCAAATCATTAATCAATGATGCCACTTCACACGCAAGCGGGCTGGCTAACCCAAGCTGCAAACCCGCCTCAACTTGCTGTAACAACGCCTGTGTTACAAAGTCTGGTTTATGGCCGAATAAATTAACCCCAAAATCCATAGCAATATCAATGTACTCATTACCATCAATGTCCCATATTCGCGATTTTTCACAGCGCTGAGAAAAAATTGGGTAAAGTAACTCTTTACTTGAAAGTCTAAATCCAGCCGAGGCTCTACTGTCTGCTAAATATGGTCTGTTCTTACTAATTAGTGCTTTAGATTTTGCCGTTTTTTTACAGTATTCCTCGCTCAATACCGCAAAATGTTGCTGCATACGTTCAGATTTTAATTGAGAAGTGAGCTGCTTTTTTTGAAAAGATGGCAAGACTGAATTAGCGGTACTTTGATACTTATGTGCTGTGGGCTGAGGTACTGAATGTGTAACATTACCTTCTTCAACGCTATACTCATACCCAGCGTTTACGCCTTCTAAAGCATCCTCAGAATCATCTTGTCCTAACGGTAATGAGTGACTACGCTCTGTCGTCGTTGTTAGCAACTGTAATTGCTGCGCAGTGATCGCCTTTAGACTATCACGACTATACGCGTTATTAACTTGAGTAGCAGCATGTAATTGCGCTTGACAAATTTCTTTAACCAGCTCGCCATTTATATGGCCTATAGCACGTGAAGCTACCGTGTTATTTCCGTGCGTAATGTCTCCAGCACTTACTAGTTGGTCTGTTGCGTGTTCTTCAACATTTGCTGCTATTGGCTGAGTACGGTAATCACTATGTTGTACAATGTAAGTCAATAAACTATCAACTGTGCTTAACTCTTCATAAAACTGACGCACACTAAACTCAAGGCCAAACTCCCTTTCATATAAGCGAACGGCCTGCATGATCATCAATGAATCTACGCCCATTTCGAGCAAAGGTATATCTGTCTGGATTGCTTCAGCCGGCATCGATAATAAGTTTGCCAATGTAGACAATACAAACTCTCGAATTATGACTTGTCGGTCTTCACTATGCTTGCTTTGAACAGTCGCGCCTTTAACATAAGCGTTAACTTCATCTGCATGGCGGTGCCCATTCGATGCTTTACTTTTACCCTCTTGGGTATTTAAAGGCACAATCCAATGAGCATGTTCATCAAATGGATAAGCAGGTAAACTCTGTCTTGGAACCGATTTTTGAGGATAAACGCAAGACCAATCAAGCTCCAACCCTAATTCAAATAAGCGACCAATACTTGCTGGAAAGCGCGATACATCTTCCCCCTTGTTATGGAGTACATGCAAACATTCACAATGATGATCTTTAAGGTTTTCTTGAACAAGGGCACTCAATACAGGTTTGGGCCCCACTTCGAGCGTACAAAGTGGTGCAACTTTATCTAATTGATGCAGACACAAATCAAACCGTACAGGTTTAATAATTTGTTGCACCCAATAATCAGGGGTTGTCAGTGCGTCAGTTTCAAACTCACCTGTAACCGAAGACAAATAGGGATACTTAGGTAAAGAGAAAGTAATGCTATTGGCTACTTTTGCAAACTCACTAAGCATAGGTGCCATTAATGGAGAGTGAAAAGCACGTGCAGTGTTTACCTCCCTATATTTAATTTTCTTCTGTTCTAACTGCCTACATGCAAAATCAATCGCGGTATTGTGCCCAGATAACACCACCCCTGACTCTGCATGAAATGCGCAAATGCAAACCTGAGTTGAACAGTCAGCATGGCACTTCGCAACTATTTCTTGTGCCACAATATCAGTACAGCGTATTGATATCATTCGGCCTTCATTAGGCAGCTCTGCCATTAACGATGCTCGGGCAGCAATCAGTTTAACTGCATCTTCGATAGAAAAAACCTCTGCAATACATGCAGCAGCATATTCTCCAACACTATGACTGACCAAATATTTCGGTGTAATACCTAAGCTTAACAATAACTTTGAGAAAGCGTATTCCACGGCAAATAAACAAATTTGTGTCCACTGTGCTTCGTTGAACAATTCAGCTTGTGGATTGCCGTATAACACGTCCAGCAAACTTTCTGCTCGCTGACTCTCTAGCAAATCATTACATTCGTCTATCGCAGCCTTAAATACTGCCTGTGTTGAATACAAAGACTTTGCCATATTTGCATACTGAGCACCCTGCCCCGTAAACAATAAAGCCAACTCACTGATATTATGAGACCCGCCGTCATGATGCGTACGATAGGTTTTGCTAGCCATGTTCAGGTTTTCAAGTAATTGTGATCGACTTAAACCGTGTACCACCCGCTTATACTCTCTCATATGAGGCTGCATTGCATTGTTATAAACCAATGCATCAAACTCATTAGCGTCTAGTTTAGCTAACACTTCGTTGTAACGATTAAGAGAATGATGCAGTGCCAAAGGCGTTTTTGCTGAAACAGCAAGCAAATAAAACCCTGTTTGCGCCAGTAAATTAACATCAAGGGGATTTTGCTTAGGTGCCGCTTCACAAATTACATGCGCATTGGTTCCCCCAAAGCCAAATGAACTTACCCCTGCACAATGTGCTAAATCCTCTTTTGGCCAATGAGTATCAGAAGTATTCGCGACTAAAGGTATTTTTGCCCAAGGAACATGCGTATTAAGTGTATTAATGTGGGGCTGAGCAGGAATTTTTCCATGCTGTATACACAATAGAGTTTTAATGACACCTGCAATCCCGGCGCCTGATTCTAAGTGGCCTATATTGGCTTTAACCGCGCCGACAGTAATGGGAGACGCCATTTGACCCTGAGGTCTATATACTTTGCTTAGCGCTGATAACTCGATAGGATCACCCAATTTAGTACCAGTTCCATGTGCTTCAACATACTGTACATCTTCAGCACAAACAGCTGCGTTGTCTAAAGCTGCTTTAATAACAGCCTGTTGTGATAAGCCATTAGGTGCTGTAATACCATTACTGCGTCCATCTTGATTTACAGCACTGCCTTTTAATATGCCTTGTATTGGATCTTGCGCTCGATAAGCCTCTTCCAATGGCTTCAAAAACAAACAACCAACACCTTCACTACGAACATATCCATCAGCAGCGTCTGAAAATGTTTTACAACGACCATCATCAGCAAGCATTTGTGCGGCTTCACAGGCTTTAGTCACTTCATCACTGAGAATCAAATTCACACCACACACAATCGCTTGAGAGATCTCTCCTCTTTTGATGCTCTGAATTGCTTGATGAAGCGCCACTAACGATGAAGAGCATGCTGTATCAATCGAAATGCTAGGCCCCGTAAAATTATAAAAGTACGATAGCCGATTTGCTGCAATGCTTAGTGCTGTCCCAGTACCAAGATAAGCATTTTGTTTATCAAACTGCTGTGACATGGCAAAGTAGTCGTTCTGTGAAATTCCCACATACACGCCTGTATTGCTTCCTGATAAAGCTGATGGGGAATAGCCACCAGCCTGGATGGCGTGATAACTGACTTGCAGTAGTAAACGATGTTGAGGATCAATATATTTTGCTTCCGTTGGAGAGATACCAAACAAAGCGGCATCAAACTGCGCAATGTCTTCTAAATATCCACCAAACCGACCCGCTTCCAAATTAGGACACAATTGCTGACGCCTTTCGGAAGGTAAAGAAATGGCGTCTCGTTTATCACAAATGAGCTGCCAAAATTCCTCAATATTATTTGCCTGCGGATAGCGACAAGCCATACCTATAACTGCAACACCTCTCTTATCTAAAGCCTGCTCTATACTTTTACCAATCGGAGTGTTGATGTTTTTTACCGTATCATCCATGTCACTCTGATTTATAACGTTTTCAATACCTTTACTCTGTAAAACCACGCTTTGTACTTGCTCAAACTGCCACAAATAGTCACTAAGCTGAGCAATAGTCGGGTATTCATATAACACTGTTGCTTCCAGCTCAATGCCATGCATTTCCATTAACTCACCAGAGATCCGTACCGCCCTCATAGAATCAACACCCAACGAGTGAAAAGGTGCATTCACGTCTAAAACGGGGGCATTACTTTCGAGCTCTTGACCAACGACCTGCTGCAACAGCTTTTCTATCAATAATTTGCCTGATGCGTTTTGTGAAGAACCTGCCGTTAATGGCGCGTGAGTTTCAGCTAATTCATTCCCATGAAGGGTTCGATATAAAGGTGAAAATAAGGCTTCTACGTAGTGCCGTTTATTTTCTTGGCGCTGAATTTTACCACTAGATGTTTTTAAAATACGACCAGGTTTGATTAACACAATTTCATATGGTGTGACACCATGATATTGTGTTACCGCGGCCATAATGTCAGCGGTTACGCTCTCGGGGTTGAGCTTACGCACCGCAGTACGTTTTACTTGCTGGACTATGATCAAACGTTCTTGCGCTGCTGATTGGTTTGCTTGTTGGTCCGGCGATGAAACAATTGAAAATGCAGCCCCTCCGTTGGCATCTAATGCCTCATGTGCATTGCTGACCGTAAGCTCTATATCTTGAGGATAATAATTTTTACCCCGAAAAATAAGCACATCTTTTGATCTACCTGTGACAAATAATTCGTCTTGAAAGATAAACCCTAAATCTCCCGTGCGTAAATACGGGCCATCATTGTCATCTGCAATATGTGCTTGAAATATCTCTTTTGTTAGCGCTTCTTTACCCCAGTATCCTTGTGCAACACTTGCACCTTTAACCCAAATTTCCCCTGTGTCACCATCATCACACCGCTCTTTACTCTCTGGGTTTACAATTGCGACGGTATGATTATGCCACGCAATACCACATGAAACAGCGTAATAGGGTTGCTCTTGAGAGGTACTATCAAAGTCAAAAAAGATACCTGATTGAGAGGGCATAGATTCTTGCGTGCTCAACAACCGAGCTTGTCCATCTTTTAACGCTTGACTGGCCAAACGCAATACCGTTGGCGCGACAGACAATTTACCTCCAGTGGCAAATAACGTCGTTTCAGCCATGCCATAACAAGGTGCAATACTGTCTCTATGTAATCCACACTCTGCAAACTTTTGCGCAAAAAGCTCTAAAGTACTTGCTCTTACAGGCTCTGCACCATTTAATGCAGAACGCCAATGTGATAAATCTAACGATTTTAAATCTGCATCTTTGACAGTATCAACGCATAAATCATATGCAAAATTTGGGGCGCTTGAGGTCACGGCTTTGGTGTCACTCAACAACTTTAACCATCGGTAAGGCTTTTGCAAAAAATAAGTTGGGTTCATTAAGGATGCCGGTGCACCAATATATATCGGATGCAAAATACCAAAAATAAGACCCATATCATGGAAATGTGGCAACCAACTGACTATTGGGGTTGAATTATCATGCCCAAATGCAATTTTCATCATTTCTTGGTTATCGATGATATTGCCGTGGCTAACCATCACCCCTTTAGGATTGCCCGTTGACCCCGAGGTATACTGCAAAAATGCTAAATCATCCAATAAAATATCACTAAAACACCATTGCTGCGTTTGTATCTTAGTGGTGCTTTCTGAATCAGTTGTAAATACGGCTAGTTTGGCTAATTGCACTTCAGAATCAAATAGAGGGCGTGCAATTTCATAAATTTTCTCACTGGTTAAGGCACCTTTTGCACCCGCATCAGTCACGATGCTTCTTAAGCGATCAACATTTTGATTTTTTTTAGGTGGATAAACAGGAACTGCAATAATACCTGCATATAAGCAAGCGAAGAAAGCTTCAACAAATTCAAAGCCTGAGTTAAACAATAAGAGTGCTCGGTCGCCTTTGGAAAAATGTTGCTGAAGGTGTATTGCAACTTGCTTCGCTCTCTCGTCTAGTTCAGAGTAGTTCATTACTCTACATGGCTTACCGTCTTCATAAAAATATTGATATGCAATGTCGCTACCACGTGTATTAGCCAATGCGACTAACCTAGTCACTAAATCTGTATTCATTCCATGCCCATCATTGGTTCTGCGGATCAGTCAGATGTCACATCCTCAGCACGGCAATTTACACAGTAAAGTGCATTAAGTTGCGTTACTCAAAGTGTTTCAGCCTATTACCACTTAAAATTGAAAAAATAGAATCAATTAAATATCATCAATAAACATTTATTAAAAACCGTGCATTCTGTGTTTCTAAAATGGCAGGGTTTAGTGAAACATTTATTGCAAATCAAAGGTAAAACTAACCGCCTAAACCACCAGCACTGCTAATTTAACTGCACCTTTCCTACTACATCTTATTGCCTAAAGACATAAACTAACTCTAAAGGTAGACTTTTCATAAAACGTCTTTCGAAATTAGTTTATGCACCCATTTAAATAAACGAGTACTCAAAGAATATGACAAATCTCGCAAAAATAACCTTATAAGTGTGCCAATACAAAACTACTAAAGGTGTCCAACATCATAAATATTTACAAAAATGCTACCACAAACACCTAAAAAATAAAGATAGACAACAAAAAAATTAACAACCTACAAATATAAATCAAATTATCACAACAATAAACATACTTGTATTTCAAGCTGCTCAACATCGTAAATCTATGAATCAGTATCTTAATAGATAGTACTGAATATAATTGCATGGGTAAATTACAGTCAATTACATTAACAATATGTAAACTTTAATCTTAGGTAATTCTTGAAAAAACAGAGCACTTTTTGAAACTAAAATCTTGATTGTGGAAAGCGGTAGCCAACAGGTGAAAATAAAAACATAATTATTTATATCAATTACTTATTCTTTATTTTTCCGAATAGTGAAATAAAATACCTTGGCCATTGATTAAGGGTTTTGTTTAGATATCGATATTATTTACATTGAACATGAAATTTATCACATTTTGTGACTCATACTTGTATGCTAATGCAACGGACTATATAAGAAAAAACAACGATACATAGTAGTGGCTATAAAGAAAGTGAGCTGGTTTGACGATTAAGCCAAAATAGCTGACATGCTGAACTTTAAAACAGGTAAATTGAACTCGTCAATAAATAAGCCTATACCTCCAGGTTTTTAACTAGTTCAATTCACAGAATAACATTAATTTAACGTAGATTAAGGCGAGCTGGGTGCGTACTTGCAGCGAAAAGGCAATGAAGCCAGAGATTCAACTAATGCGTGATAGGATAAATTTATAGCATTATCATTTGTATTTTTCGAATTTCACGAAGTTAATACATAGAAGTGGCTAGTAATTACAATTACAAACCACTGCTTTGTTAAGTTCCATTCAACTTACCACTTATATAAGCGGCACTTTTGTTCCGATTTTAAACCGTAATTAGCAACAGTGTATGGTCCAATTTCAGCGTCACGAATTGTCTTAAAAGTAAAACTATCCATTGACACATCCATTGTTCCATTGCTATCGAGTGCGTATGTTGTTTGAATTTTACTACTGCCAATTTCAAACATACTTATAAACTCATTACCTGTTAGGAATTGATCAATCACAATCCCGTTATTTTCATCCACAGCATAATGGCCTCTATCAGCATTGATTGTTAATAGATTATAGTTACGTACACTCGCTGATTGCCCTGAGCCATAACTGAGCGTCCACGAAACCTTACCAGTATCTTGTGCCGCAATTTCTAAAGACATTGCAAAGTTATAATAAGACCCGTGTCGAGGAGAAATAAGCTCACATTCCCCCTTGTAAGTGCCTGCCCAGCCATCGGGAATAGTATCCGCCGCGTAAGCCACTGAAGATAAAACTGCACCAGCAAATAGTATTGATAGAGTTTTCATTGATAATCCTTATTTTAATGTTGGTCTCAACCATGTACCCAATATAATAACTAAATCATATTTTACAAGTATTACTACTTAATATTCCAACACACCGTCGTCTATAGCGCTTTTATTAAAAAGTAGACATAAAAAACGGCACTTAAAGTGCCGTACTAATTCATATGATTAATAGCTAATATTGGTTCAACCTTAGCAAACTATTTCCAACATCGTCACAGCACCAAAAAATAGCTGCACATCGTCGACTTTATTCGTTACCTTCATACTCGTGACCTCTATAGCTCGTTAGATATTAGAACTAAGCGTAAAAGACCTATTTTGATATCCAAGGTTTCACTGACACAATCGAAGCTGGCGTATCTACTAATGCAGTTTCAATTCCATCCCACGTGGCATCCACTGCAAAATGACATAATGTACGTTCACACTTAATATCTATATTATCTAAAGCCACGGGTTGAGAGAATTCAACTATCACTCCTTTTTGTTCCGGTAGTAAAAAGCGCATTAACTTACTAACAAAAAACCCTGACAGATCAGAAAGTAACGTATCAAATTCATTGTGTAATTGATATAAACTCGCTTTAGTCAATTGCGTGCTATCAAAATGCTCTGCTTCAATTTGAAATTTCAATTGGCATTGATGCTGAGGGTCACGGGGTTCTATAACCAGCACCGCTTTATCTTTGTCTAGCTTTTTATCAAATGGCAACAGTAATTGAGCTTGCTCTGTATACGCCAAAGGCGCTTCGCTATTTTCTGTTATAATTTTCCCACTACCAATTGTACAAGGTGCTAACGTTGTACTGTCTACAACATAGAAGTTTATACGAGCGAACTCGAACTCACCTTTTTCAATTACTTTCAATCTGTCGTAAAAACCATCATATGACACAACAAACTCTGTGGCCTGTGACATAAACGACATGCTTAATAACACTGCTGCGCAAAACCAATTACTCTTCATCAAAATAAGCCTTATTGTGTCTGATCATATCATTCAGTTCATTTACATATGCTTCTCCACGTTCTGAATATGAAATCAAACCAGCCGTTAATGCAGTTGCTTCAACTGGTTGTTTATTATTTCTTAATTCGGAACGCTTTACTCTTAGTCCTTGGTAAGCCTCATGTGTATTAATGTTTCTAAAATACGACTTAACGGCAGCTCGAACGGATTGAAATGCAGCAACCTCATGCTCCGCTTCATTGTCTCTACGTCGCGGCACCATGCCACACCCTTTTTTGTAACACCATTGACCAAAGAAGTTTAATCCAATACGTGCAAACCGAGAAGTCCCCCATGCAGATTCATTTGCCGCTTGCATTAACGCCAACTCTTTGGGGATCACATCGACATGAGATAGCGCGACCTTTAAACTCTCTTCGGTATAACGCTCACCCTCCAAACGGTAATAATCATATATTTTATTCAGCTTGTCGGTTTGTGCGCCCGTTAATACTTCATCAAACTGTAACATCATAAGTGCAATTTCAATACTTGCACGCTGCTGCTGTATGGCTTTATTTTCCGCGATAATGTGTGGCTTTATAAAATCAAAAAATTGTTGCTTCTTTTGTCCAACCTCTTTTATCTGCGAAAATTTTGGGAGCCTCACAGTGTGTAACGGTTTTTCGGCAACAATTGGCGGTGTCTCAATCACCACCGGGGTGGTTTCATTTGGTTTTATGATTGGAGCTGGTTTATACAAAAATGGGTAAGCTAACCCCCATAATGACACTATAAAAATGACTACTCTAACTACATTGACTTGCATGTCTTTCCTCATCATTGAGCGTACCAGCCTATATCCATAATTTGGCTGTAAGTTACTGATATAACTTGCTACTATCAGCATATGTGTACGCTATTACTTCGTTCTTTCATTTTAAACTAACGGCGTATTATACTTAAAGTAGCAATTAAACGCGAGTTTATGCGTATTCACCGCATAATCGATATGTACAACGTGCGTTACTATGCCCATTAATCATGGAGTACTTATGCAGTCTGCTTGGCAACATAGACTATCGGAACAACAGAAAAACCGGCCAAACGATAATCGTTCTGCGTGGCAAGTAGACCGTTCACGTATTATTCATGCCGCTGCATTTAGGCGACTACAAGCAAAAACTCAGATAATGAGTATCGGTGTGAACGACTTCTATAGAACTCGACTTACTCACTCATTAGAGGTTGCACAAATAGGCAGTGGTGTACTACGCCATTTACGTATTCAAAACCCTGATTTTGAACATTTCCCTTCGACCAGTTTAATCGAAACACTATGCCTAGCACATGATATTGGCCATCCGCCATTTGGCCACGGTGGCGAAACCGCCCTTAATTACTTAATGCGAGAATACGGTGGGTTTGAGGGTAACGCACAAACTTTAAGGATTGTGTCTAAACTTGAACCCTACAGTAATGGATTTGGGATGAACCTTACTCGGCGTACATTATTAGGGTTTATTAAATATCCCGCCATTATTGATACTTTGTGGTTCAACATACCAAAACACGACACTAATCGACGTTTCATTAAAGCCAAAGATTGGCTCCCAGCTAAAGGCGTATATCGATGTGATTTAGATGTTTTTAATTGGGTTCTCGATCCTTTTTCAGAGGCAGACCGTAGGCTACTGCAAACCAACAGACCTTTTGACAGCCACAAACGCAAAACACAATTTAAGTCTTTAGATTGCGCGATAATGGAGCTGGCAGATGACATTGCTTACGCTGTCCATGACTTGGAAGATGCCATCGCCACGAGTACACTCAGCTTAACTGATTGGCAAAACTACGCATTACCACAACTCAAAGCAGTGCCATCTAAATGGCTCAGTAACAACTTAAATACGCTAACCGAAAGGTTATTCTCTTTTGACGAGTCATTACGAAAAGACGCCATTGGGGAGCTTGTAAACTTATTTATTATTAATAGCCATTTAGTCATACAACATAATGACTTTGAATCGCCATTACTCAAATACAGCGTTGAAATAAATGCTGAATACGCAGCAATTCTGCAAGTATTAAAAACGTTTGTTTTTGAGCGCTTAATTCGAGAACCTAAAATGCAACAAATCGAATTTAGCGGTCAAAATTTACTGATTGACGTATTTGAAGCTTTGGCCAGTGATCCTCTACGCCTACTCCCATATACAACACAAGAATTGTATATGCAGGCAAATTCAAAAGCAGAGAAAATGCGAATACTCGCTGACTATTTAGCAGGCATGACTGATGAGTACGCTAGAAGGACACATAAGCGGCTATTTAGCAGTGAGTAACATAACAACGCCAGACTCATTGTCTGGCGCTTTTATCAAAACACTTCACGATAATAATCGTATTTAAATTGCCGTATTTTCAAACTTTCTGACGAACTCTCTCACTGGTACATCATTACAACGTAAGCTACGTGCCTTATGACCATATTTTGAAATACTTGATAAACCATTTTTAGCTGCTTTTATGCATAACTCTGTTGCTGATGTTGACGTTTTTGCATAAAGAGCCACTTTTTTTGCGTCTGAACGAGTGTCATTGTTCACCTTCTTTGCCACATCACGAATATCTTCACCATTGCACAATACACTGGCCGAAAAACGAGAGATATGAATACCGTGTTGTGATGCTGCAGCGCGTGCAGCACTTAGCCCTTGCTCGGCAGCAATAACACACACTTTTGACGCAACAGAAGCATCGCCCTGAGTATATTGTACTTTCTCAGCCTGAACTGACAAAGTAGTAGAAACCGCAACAACCAAAGAGATAAATTTAAACATAATATACCCAACAAAGATGAATTTTCGCGCATTATATAGCCAAACTATCCTTTGTAAATGATTCATTAAGTCTTAAAAGCTGATTTAATAGACCATTCACATCTTTGTGATTTTTTCTCTCGCCCACTGTAACATTTACATACATTTATACATAAACCGATCAAAAATTAACCTTTGGTTTTTATATCTAGATCATGCCAGTTATGGAATTAAATGATAAACTATCCTTCACCTGACCATAGCGAAATAATCGATCAATATATGAAAGTCATTTCTTTTAACATCAACGGCCTAAGGGCTCGTCTACATCAATTACAAGCCATCATCGATAAACACCAGCCTGATGTCATCGGATTGCAGGAAATCAAAGTACATGACGAAGCATTCCCGATTGAAGGTGTTGAAGCCATGGGTTACAACGTATACTTCCACGGACAAAAAGCACACTACGGTGTAGCTTTAATGTCGAAAAAGCCAGCTAAAAGTATTCAAAAAGGATTTGCAACTGACTCAGAAGATGCACAAAAGAGAATGATCAGTGGGACATTCGAAAATGCAGCGGGTGAAGAAGTCGTAATAATGAATGGCTACTTTCCGCAAGGGGATAATATAAGTCATGAGACAAAGTTCCCGTATAAACGTCAGTTTTATGCTGACTTAATGAATCATTTGCAAGAATATTGCGACCCAAAAGAGCATTTAATTATCATGGGAGACATCAATATTTCTCCCACTGATTTAGACATTGGCATTGGTGAACCGAACAAAAAACGTTGGTTAAAAACAGGTAAGTGCTCCTTCCAACCTGAAGAGCGTCAATGGTTAAGTACCTTAATGGATTGGGGGTTAAAAGACACTTTTAGAACCCTAACACCGGACGCCAGTGATCTATATTCCTGGTTTGACTATCGTTCAAAAGGGTTTGTCGATAATAGAGGCTTAAGAATAGACGTCATTTTAGCAACTGAATCATTAATGCCGCACTGCACTATCAGTGCGATTGATTATGAGTTGAGGGGCATTGAAAAACCATCAGATCACGCCCCTATTTGGGCTGATTTCGACTGCTAATACATGCTCGAATATCTCATCGTTACGGCATTATTTCTGCTGAGCATAAATAAAGTAGAGTGTATTGCCCTGTTCAAAAACCCCGCTCGTCAAACCGGGGTTTTTGCATGTGCGGTGATATTTGCCGCATTATGGCAAATCAAAGCAGGTATTTTGCCTTATCTTGACATTCACATTTTGGGCGTTACTGCCGTCACCCTCGTTATGGGCTGGAGATTAGCCTGCTTGAGTGCATTAATGGGGGCTTGTTTGTTACTGTACTTTACATCTTTATCAGTCAATGATTTTGCGCACTTCCTGCTTTTCACAGCATTACTCCCAATTTATTTAAGCTATGCACTATTTGTATTGTGTTACAATTTCTTGCCTAGACATTTTTTTGTCTACATTTTTGTATGTGCGTTCATATGCGCAGGATTGGTAGCTGCAACTAAGATTTTAGTGACTAGCAGCTATTTTTGGTCCCAAGATATATATCCTTGGCAAACACTGTATGACAATTATTTGTTCTTTTCAGTGCTAATGTGGTTTCCCGAAGCCATGCTAAATGGTATGACCATTACTTTATTAATTACTTATCGCCCTGAATGGGTGAAAACCTTTTATGATCAGGAATATTTAGATAAATGACTTTGATGTATCACTGCCCACTTTGCAGTAAGCCACTTAAAACAAACGACCAAAGTTTACAATGTGACAGCCATCACCAATTCGACTTTGCTAAAGAAGGTTATGTCAATTTATTACCTGTGCAAAATAAAAAATCCAAGCAACCCGGTGATAACTTAGAAATGGTGCAAGCAAGACGTGCATTTTTCGCGACCGATCATTATGATTTTTTGCGTCAAGAAATTGCGCAAAGGGTCATTGCAGCAAACCCAAATACCGTGATCGACTTGGGTTGTGGTGAAGGGTTTTATACCCAAGCTTTTACTCAGCACCTATCTGCAACAGCACAGATTTATGGTGTTGATATTTCTAAGTCAGCTATAAAATACGCGGCCAAACGCTACAAGAATGTTAATTTCAGTGTTGCATCGATTAAACAAGCACCATTTAAGGCTCAGTCTGCAGATGTTTTGGTCAGTATCTTTGCCCCGGTCTTTTCGGATGAATTACACCGATTGTGTGATAGTAACGGCAAGGTCATTATCGTTAGCCCTGGTCCAAAGCATTTATTTGAATTAAAAAATTGTATTTATGAAGAAGTCAATTTGCACGAAGCCATTGAATGCCCAGCAGGCTTTGAGTATCGCTCACAAACTCTATTAGAAGTTCAGCAAGATATTCCGACCAAAATGATAACGCATTTAATTATGATGACACCTTTTGCATGGAAGTTTAAACCATCTCATTACGAAGCACTTCATAAAAAGTCATCTCACAGGGTCACCTTATCATTCTATATTAGTGAATTTTCTCCGGCTGTTGTTTAACTAAATAGTGTGCGAGTCAATATTTTCTCGCACACCGTATTAATTTTACTAAAACTGTTCTTTCGTAAATGCTTTGTCCATTTTATTAAACATATCTGCCAATAGTTTTGCTAATTCTCTATATTTCGGCTTACTGGAAGCTAGCGGAGTGTCATACCCGTTCGCCACCATTTTATGATAAAGCTCGTTATACCAAGAAGCCAGTGAGGGGTTTAATGATGTTTCAGCTCGTTTACCAAGCCACAACAACCCTTGGACAGGTAACGACAAGAAAAATAATGCAATCGTAATTGCTTGTGGTAGATATTCCATGCCTAACTGACTGGTTTGAAAAAACACCGTAAAAATAGCCAGCATCGGCATCACTGTTAACCCTAATTCAGTGGCTTTTATTACTCTAAACTCAGCAAACATTGGCGCGAGTTCTTTTCGCATAGGCCATTCTTTGGCATATTGGCGTCCAAGCTGCACTTGTGAAATAAGACTTTTTTGCATCATAACTCCTAGGTGCTAACTTTTAAGTAAATAATCAGGTAAAATTATAGTCTTAATAAGTCAATTATACCTTTGTCTAACGTGTAGCTGTAGTGCAACCTCACTATTAGCTTAATATGCGTTTACTGTTCTTGTCAAAAACGGAAAGTCATTATGTCATCTTCGCATGTTCTGGTTCTAAACTGTGGTAGTTCTAGCCTTAAGTTTGCCATTATCGATATCAACTCTGGCGCTGAGGCGTTATCCGGTTTAGCCGAACGCCTCGCTGAACAAGCCCCACTGATTAAGTATAAACACAATGGCAGCAAACAATGCATTGACTTAAACGCAGGTGATGCACACCAAGTTGCTATCAAGCAACTTGTCAAGCTAGTCAAGCAACTCGATTTAGCGCAGAACCTTATCGCTGTTGGTCACCGAGTTGTACACGGTGGCGAACACTTTACGAAATCAGTACTCATCAATGATAACGTGATTGACGCAATCAAACAAACAAGTGTACTCGCCCCCCTACATAACCCAGCAAACTTGCTCGGTATTACCGCAGCACAACATGCTTTTGAAAACCTACCGCAAATCGCGGTATTCGATACCGCTTTCCATCAAACCATGGACAAACACGCATTCTTGTATGCGATACCTTATGCTTTATACACCGAATATGGTATTCGCCGTTATGGGTTTCATGGAACCAGTCATTACTATGTATCGACCCAGGCACATAAAATATTAGGTCTATCTCACGATCAAGCTCGCGTTATTAGCGCGCACTTAGGGAATGGTTGTTCAGTAGCAGCCATTAAAAATGGGAAATCTGTAGACACCAGTATGGGCCTTACACCTTTAGAGGGTTTAGTCATGGGCACACGTAGCGGTGACATTGACCCAGGGTTATTTTCATTTTTAGTTAATCAGCTAAATTACACGGCCAGCGCCGTCGATGAACTACTGAACAAGAAAAGCGGCTTATTAGGCATCAGTGAGTTATCAAATGATTGTCGTGCAATTGAAGAAGCCGCTGCGCAGGGACACCCACAAGCAACCCTAGCTCTGGACATTTTTTGTTATCGACTTGCAAAACAAATTGCCGCATTCGTCGTCCCTTTAGGTGGACTTGACGCACTTATTTTTACTGGCGGTATCGGTGAAAATTCAGATGTGATCCGAAGTAAAGTCGTTAATATGCTCGCATTCTTAGGGTTAAATATTGATACAGACAAAAATCTTGCTGCCCGTTTTGGTAATCAAGGCGTTATCACCTCTCAAATTCAACCATGCGCCATTGTGATCCCCACTAATGAAGAGTGGGTTATTGCAACCGATGCTGCAACAATCGCTCAGGAGCAATAATATGGGTCGTCGTATTATGCTCATCCCTATCTCAACTGGTGTTGGTCTAACGTCTATCTCTGTTGGTCTAGTACGTGCACTTGAGCAAAAAACTGTTAAAGTCAATTTTTTTAAACCAATTGCACAGCCACGTAAAGACGATGAAGGCCCAGAGAAATCAACGGTCATAGTTCAACAAGGATCAACCATACAACCACCAACTCCATTCGCGCTAAGCTATACAGAACAAATGATAGGTGATGGTAAAGGGGATGATTTACTTGAAGAAATAGTTGAGCGCTTTGAAAGTGCCATTTCTGATGATGAAGTTGCAATTATCGAAGGCATGGTGCCAACTCGCCTACAACCCTATGCGGGCCGGGTAAACCGTGAGATTGCACAAACGCTGGGGGCTGACATCGTATTTGTGCTCACACCTGGCAATGACAATAACAGCCAACTAGAAGATAGGCTCGAGATTGCGGCGGGTAATTATGGAGGTGTCGACCACAGTCGTGTTTTGGGCTGTATTTTTAATAAAGTAAATGCGCCCCTAGATGAAGAAGGCCGTGCACGTGCCGACCTTGTCGATCAACATAAGCCAGAAGAGTTAGAAAACGAAATAAATAGACTGGCCTCTCTGCCCATCTTTAGAAAACATCCATTTAAGCTGCTCGCAACCATTCCGTGGGATTTTGATTTGGTTGCACCACGCGTTATTGATTTAAGCAACTATTTAAATGCTGAAATAATGAATGCAGGAGATATGGCGCACAGACGCCTTCGCCGTGTGACATTTTGTGCCCGAACAGTATCAAACATTCTCAATCACTTTACCCCTGGCGCGCTGTTAGTAACGCCAGGTGATCGCTCTGACATTCTGGTTGCAGCTTGTCTATCTGCAATGAATGGTACCAAGTTAGGCGCAATTTTACTGACTGGTGGATTCAAACCTGAACCTCGCATTATGAGTTTATGTGAACAAGCAATGGAAACAGGATTGCCGATCCTTGCAACAGATGCTGATACATGGCGCACTTCATTACTACTGCATAACTTTAATATGGAAGTACCAAGTGATGATGAGCAGCGTATTGATAAGGTTAAACAACATAATGCTAACCACATCGATTCAGAGTGGCTAGATAGCCTAGCGCAAGGGGTAGCGAAAACACGAAAACTATCCCCTCCTGCTTTTCGTTATTTATTAACAGATCTTGCTCGTAAAGCAGATAAAACCATTGTCCTACCTGAAGGTAACGAACCAAGGACAATTAAGGCAGCCGCAATTTGTGGTGAACGTGGTATAGCGAAAACTGTTTTATTGGGTGATAGAGAAGAAATTGAGCGTATTGCCTTACAACAAGGCGTTGAACTAAACGAAAATGTTACAATCTGTGAACCTCATAATGAGATAAGCAATTACATTGTGCCTATGGTGGAGTTACGTAAAAATAAAGGGCTAACAGAGGTTGTTGCTGAGGAGCAACTACAAGATAATGTAGTACTCGGTACCATGATGCTTGCACAGTCTCAAGTTGATGGGCTTGTCTCAGGCGCCGTTAATACAACAGCAAACACCATACGTCCGTCATTACAGCTCATTAAAACAGCACCAGGCTCATCTTTAGTGAGTTCTGTCTTTTTCATGTTGTTGCCAGATCAAGTACTCGTCTATGGTGATTGCGCTATTAACCCAGATCCAACCGCTGAGCAATTAGCAGATATCGCGATTCAGTCTGCAGATTCTGCCGCTGCATTTGGCATTGAACCACGTGTTGCTATGATAAGTTATAGCACGGGTACTTCTGGGCATGGTGCTGACGTTGATAAAGTGCGCGAAGCCACCGAACTCGCTCAGCAAAAACGTCCAGATTTAGATATTGATGGGCCGCTACAATATGACGCGGCAATTATGGAGAATGTTGCGAAGAAAAAAGCCCCAAATAGTAAGGTTGCGGGAAAAGCCACTGTATTTGTATTCCCTGATTTAAATACCGGTAACACTACCTATAAAGCGGTACAAAGAAGTGCTGATTTAATCAGTATTGGCCCTATGCTACAAGGGATGCGCAAACCGGTTAATGATTTAAGTCGTGGTGCGTTAGTGGATGATATTGTTTATACAATTGCACTCACAGCCATTCAAGCACAGCAAATCATAGACGCTAGCTCACAAAGCTGAGTTGTTTTAGCCAAGTGTTAAAAAGGTTTTAATTTTTATCGCTTGGCTATACTATTAACTTAATTAGTTTTTATAGAGCTTACGGGATGTCAAAGCAAACCTTACAGTTGCTCAACCAAGACTTTACCATTCATAGCTTAGACTGTGATGATACAATCCCCACAACGGTTTTAAATGCAAGTATTTTTTTTATTGCCAAAACCGATGAGGAGTTATCAATTGTCTGTCCTAGTGATATAAAACTGCATAGTTTTTCGGCAGAAAAGCACTGGCGAGCATTAGAAGTTGTTGGCCCTTTAGGCTTTTCTCTCACTGGGATCATGGCTGATATTTCCGGGGTGCTTGCTAATGCAAATATTTCTATTTTTGCGATGTCCACCTATGATACTGATTTCATTTTAGTTAAAGAGCAGCAAATTGATGTTGCTATTCATGCCTTAAAAAAAGACGGTTATATGGTGCTTTAAATGCAATTCTCCCCTGTCATCGCTTACACTCCTATCAACGCAATACCAAACCCGTTCATGCACCTTGCAAGCCCGTTCAGTGGCAAGGTTTTACCTCTGAGCTCACACCCAGAACATTTATTTTCTCAAGGTATGCTTGGTAGAGGTGTTTGCGTGCAATTGAGTAGCTGTAAAGTAGTGTCACCTGTACACGGAACCATTGAGCAAATTAATCGTCATGGAACAGAATATATTATTACTGCACAAAATGGCCTAAAAGTACTCGTCAACATACTGATCCCCGCTGAATATTCGAGTGCCCAATATCAAACGGCTAATGCATTTGGTAAAACCGATATACAACAAGGAGAAATTTTGGCCTATTTTGATATTCCCAGCTCGGTGGCCCCTACAATGGGCTCTTTGGTGCTCATCAATGCAGAAAAACTCGGACCATGCTATCATCCATTGAAACAAGTGAGTGCGGGACAAGATCCTCTCATCACACTCACTAAAACTTGAACAAATTTCAAATGAGGCCAATTTATGACCATCATGTACGGTATCCCTAACTGCGACACAATAAAAAAAGCTAAAAAATACCTTAATGATAACAATGTTGAATTCACCTTTCACGATTACCGTAAAGATGGCGTATCACCCGAGTTAATTGATCAATTCTTCGCTCAGCTCGGATGGGAAAATGTGCTAAATAAGCGCGGTACAACTTATCGAGCATTGACTGATGAGCAAAAACAAGCATTAAATGAATCCTCTGCTAAGCAGCATTTACTCGACTCACCTGCAATGATAAAGCGCCCTATTATCGTACATAATGAAGCATTTCATTTAGGTTTCAAAGCACCGCAATATAATGAGATTTTTAGTTAATGAGTGATACACGCCTGAGTTCCGTGGTACAGCTCGCGCAAACACTAATACAGCGTGAGTCGATTACCCCCGAAGATGCCAACTGCCAATCATTAATGAACAAACGTCTGAGCAATATTGGCTTTAACATTGAAGAACACTTCTTTGTAGACACATTGAATACTTGGGCAAGAAAAGGCCAAACATCCCCCCATTTTTGCTTCGCAGGACATACCGACGTAGTCCCTGTAGGTGACGAAAAAGCATGGCACTACCCCCCGTTTTCCGGTGTAGTGAAAGATGGGATGCTCCATGGTCGTGGTGCTGCTGACATGAAAGGCTCCCTTGCTGCCATGATAATCGCGACAGAACAATTTATAAAAAAATACCCAGATCACAAAGGCTCTATTTCATTTTTAGTTACCTCTGATGAAGAAGGTCCGTTTATTAACGGTACAACCAAAGTTGTGGACTTACTCGAGGCCAGGGGTGAAAAAATTGATATGTGCCTAGTGGGAGAGCCTTCTTCTCGTAATGAACTCGGTGATGTCGTCAAAAATGGCCGACGGGGATCCTTAACTGCTCACCTAACAATTAAAGGAAAACAAGGCCATGTTGCATACCCTCATTTGGCAATAAACCCGATCCATAAAGTCGCTCCTTTTATTAGCCGGTTAACTGAGGAAGTTTGGGATGCTGGAAATGATTATTTCCCTGCCACCAGCTTGCAAATATCCAATATCAAAGGGGGAACCGGAGCTGGTAATGTTATCCCCGCTGATGCATATGTTCAATTTAACTTTCGTTTTAGCACGGAGGTCTCTGCTGACGAACTCAAAACTCGAGTTCATCATTTGTTAAGTCAATTCGAGCTAGACTATGACATTGAATGGATACTAAATGGATTGCCATTCTTAACAGAACCAGGGCCTTTACTAGACGTGACCTTAGCTGCAATCAAAGACGTAACGGGTGTTGAGAGTACTCCCGAAACGTCAGGTGGCACATCTGATGGTCGATTTATTGCCCAAACAGGTTGTAAAGTCATAGAGCTAGGACCTATTAACGCAACAATCCATCAAGTGAATGAATGTGTAAGTACAACAGATCTTGATAATTTAGCCCTGATTTATGAACGAATTTTAGAAAAACTGCTGACCTAATGATGGATGAACACTTAGCGAGTATCGCCTGTGGGCTCACACAAACTCACTTGTGTGAGTATCAAGGGCAATTATTGCACCGAGATATTATTGATGATTTAGTATGCTTAACCCAGCATGCAAAAGACGCTGGCTTTACACTTTCAATTGCATCAGGCTATCGAAATTTTGAGCGACAGATGCTTATTTGGAATAATAAGTTTCTTGGTAAACGCACAGTTTTAAATAAACAGAATGCTCCAGTGAACCTCACTGGGCTTGACGATTTAGAAAAGTGCCATGCGATCATGCTGTTTTCTGCATTACCTGGGGGGAGTCGGCACCACTTTGGTACAGACCTAGACATATATGCGATAAACAGCCTTCCAGACAACCAAAAATTACAACTTGAACCTTGGGAGTACGCAAAAGGGGGTCCTTTTTATGACTTTAACTGTTGGTTAGACAGTAACTTAGCAAAGTTTGGGTTTTATCGGCCATATGCACGCTTTAACGGTGGTGTTGCTGCTGAACCTTGGCATATTAGCCATGTAAAAGTCTCCTCATATATTTCTCAGGCGCAAAATGTAGATAATCTTCAAAGTGCGATACAGCTATTTGACGTTGCAGGAAAACAAACTATTCTAGCAAACATATCACAATTACATTCCCAATATATAAACAATACGTGCTCACCCTAGACGACTTTTTTGTTTCAAGTAAAAACCAATAGATAATACAATTAATACCGCACATATACATTGGATGACATTGACTGACTCGCCTAAAAATAGCACACCAGAGATTAACGTGATCACAGGTACACTTAACTGCATAGTAGCCGCCTTGTCTACCTGCAACCAAAACAGGCTTTGATACCATAAAACATAGCCAACACCTGATGTTATCGCACCACAGATTATAGCGATAGCAACACCGTGCCATG
Organism: Pseudoalteromonas sp. MMG012; assembly: GCF_018100875.1. Lineage (NCBI taxonomy): Bacteria > Pseudomonadati > Pseudomonadota > Gammaproteobacteria > Alteromonadales > Pseudoalteromonadaceae > Pseudoalteromonas > Pseudoalteromonas sp. MMG012. The sequence continues at coordinate 31,018 of NZ_JAGJEF010000016.1, read as the reverse complement.
AAAATTGAATCGCAGAAATAAACGGAAATATAGCAGGCACAAACACCATGGCTCTAAGAAAGCATCCTGCAGTACTTTGAATGGGGCTCTGCCCTTCTAATTTTAATTTGGTACCATGCAGACTATATGCCCCCCAACCAATGCCACTGAACCCCATCGCCAACACTGCATACCAATTAGGGTGTGATACGGAAGGGTTGAGTAAATATGCTAAACTCAATAATGCAACGCTTAATGCACTCCATTGTAGTAGTGATAATTTTTGCCCCTGAATAATGCCCCCTATTACCATAGTGAATGTTACCACCACAAATAATATCAAGGCACCAAAGCCCGCATCTAGCGCTGTATAAGCAAAACTAAAACCAATTAAATAGACTAGCAACGCAATTGCCCCATACCAACTTCCGCACTGTGATAATGTTCTATTTTTTTGCTTGGAAAGTAACAGAAATAATACCAGCACAAAAGCACCACTACATAAACGGATCACCGTAAACGTCACTTCATCTAACAAGTCTTCATTAAAAACATAGCGGGCAATTAAAGAGTTAAGTGCAAAACATACGAGGGCCAGTACCAAAATAAAATACTTCATAAAAACAAACTTTTTGCTCAATCCTATTGGTTGTAGTCCATATTATCAGTAAACAAACACTTACCGACGTTTTAGCATAATAAAAAAGCGGGACTTAGCCCGCTTTCATTCCCAACGTAATTTACACTTGCTGGTATCCATCAAAGAAATGCTTAATTCTCTGCATTGCTGGTTCTAATTCATCTTTATGAGGTAGAAAAACCAGTCTAAAGTGATCTGGCTGTGGCCAATTAAATGCACGCCCAGGGACCAACATAATTTTCTCTTGGCTTAATAAGTCAAGCATCATCTGCTCGTCATTCACAACATTAAATTTAGCCATGTCTATCTTCGGAAAAGCGTACAATGCTCCTTTAGGTTTAACACAGGTGATCCCATCAATTGCATTAAGGCCTTCAGTTACGATATTACGTTGCTCGTAAAGCCTTCCACCTGGTAGAATCAAATTATCAATTGACTGAATGCCACCCAATGCTTGTTGAATAGCAAATTGCGCGGGCACATTTGCGCATAAACGCATAGAAGCCAACATATTAAACCCGGTGATCAAATCAGCCATAGCACTTATTCTACCGCTTAAAACCATCCAGCCCATCCGCAAACCGGCGGCTCGGTACGATTTTGCTAAGCCGTTAAATGTGATAACAGGTAAATCATCACACATAGCTCCAATAGACGTATGCTCTAAACCATCGTAAATAATTTTTTCATAAATTTCATCACTCAATAACAGCAACTTATGCTCACGTGCAATATCAATAAGACCTTGTAACAGTGTTCTATCATACACTGCACCAGTGGGGTTATTTGGGTTTATCAATACCAACGCTTTTGTTTTCGTTGTAATTTTGGCTCGAATATCTGCCAAATCAGGAAACCAGTCTTGTTCTTCATCACACAAATAATGGACTGGCGTTCCGCCTGCCAGCTTTACTGACGCAGTCCATAAGGGGTAATCAGGAGCCGGTATTAAAACTTCATCACCGCTATCAAGCAATGCCTGAGTGGTCATTTGAATTAACTCACTCACCCCATTACCAATATATATATTGTCTACGTCAATATTCGGTAAGCTTTTTTGCTGGTAATGCTGATAAATTGCTACCCGAGCTGAATATAACCCTTTTGAATCACAATAACCTTGCGCTAAATGTAGGTTTCGAATGATATCTCGATGCATGTCTTCTGGCATATCAAAACCAAATACGGCTGGGTTACCAATATTCAATTTTAAGACCTTTTGACCTTCGTCTTCCATTTTTTTCGCTTGATCAAGCACAGGACCACGAATGTCGTAGTACACCCCATTTAATTTATTACTTTTTGTTAGTTTAGACATTTTCATCTCCCTCTCGACCCTAGAATAGCTTACAAAGCATCCTAAAAACTAGAGGGGGAAAACGATTTTTAAGAGGTTTTTCTTAAGATATAATTAAAGAGACGCTTTAGATGACAACCACTGTAACAGCTGAGCTTTTGACCCTGCCACTTGACCTGATAAGCATGCAACGTTATCTTGAACTGACTCATTATCTTCATTTATCAAGCCTTGCTCTATCGCACGCGCAGCATTACTCAAGCTCATTGCTCCAAACTGTGCTGCGTTTGACTTTAAGCTATGTGCGTGACGGATTGCATCTTGATTATTTGCATTCAGCGCCATTCTTAATTCATTTTCGAGTCTTTCAAATTCATCACAACAAAAAATAAGCGTATCTTCAAATTGATCGCCTAAAAGTGATTGCATACCTTCTAAAGCATCTTCATTAATGGTTACATTCATAACAATCCCTTCGCTTTGTTTCATACTTGTAATGCTAGTCAATTCAGACACTATTAGCAAAACAATTCACGATATATGGTACTATTTGTCTAGGTTTTAAATCCACGAGTAACCCATGAAACGCTCACAATGCTCAAACTGTACATACCCGACTACCACTTGTGTTTGCAAATACCTTCAAGACCCAATTAAAAATAGAACCAGAATCATTATTTTGCAACATCCCGATGAAGCCGACCTTGCAAAAAACACGGTTCGCTTATTAAATTTACAATTGGACAATATCGAGATTTTTGTGGGGGAGTCCAATCAAGACTTTACGCAATTACAAACGCAGTTAAATTTGTCATCGTGTGCATTATTATACCCAGGGAAAGAATCCATAGCCGTTGAGGATATTCCCCGATCAGGTATTGAAATTGATACCCTATTAGTTATTGATGGAACATGGAAAAAAACCAATAAAATACTCGCGCTGAACTCATGGCTGCATGCACTCAAGTTTGTCAGTTTCAAGCAATTACCAAAAAATCAATACTCAATAAGAAAAGCAGAACAATCATACAGCTTATCAACATTGGAAGCAGTTGGCCTTTTTCTTACATGCCATGAACATGTTAACTCCCAGCCATTGCTTAATTTGTTACAGGGTATGATTGAACAGCAAACAAAATATATGCCCCCGCACGTAAAAGCACGCTATTCATGATGAGAGTTTCCCGAGTTATGCAAAAGTTTAGTCGTCAAGGTCCTGACTATCGCTTTGATGATCAAGTTGATTTTGACGAAGTGCGTGATACTTTTGGGTTGTGCACAATCTCTATTGGCCAATGGGTAACCAAACCTGAACGATTAGCGAGTGCAAATTTAGTCTATGATGCATTTGCAGATTTGGCACAAATCCTTAACATTCCTCCTTATGTTATTGGGTTGCGGGGAACACTCAACTTTTCATTTGGTACAGGTGGTCAACTGGGTGTTCAAGCTCACTATGATAGCGGCTCACGTACATTAGCGTTGGCAAAAAATGCAGGGGCTGGCGCGATCGCTCATGAATGGTGGCACGCATTTGACCACTATATCTGCAAGCGCCTCTTTAATAACAGCTCTGCACATGGATTTGCATCAAGCTACTGGTTACATAGCGCAAACATGACGCCTCACCCTTTGAACAATCTATTAAATGACTTTTATAAAGCATGTATGCTAGATCAAAGTGGTGTAAACCCCAGTATATTTTTCGTCCGAGCAGTCGAATTAGATAAGCAATACCAACAACTTTATTTCAGCAAACCACAAGAGCTTACAGCAAGAGCGTTTGAGGCATGTATCGCTTTTAACTCAAAAATACACAACGAATTTTTAGTCAGCGGTGTCAAAAACAGTGAGCTTGCAAGTCTTGGTGGCTTTCCGTGCCCTGCTCTTCGAGCTAAATTGTCGCACTCTATATTCCGCTACTTTAACGCGCTAGGTGTTGCTTTACATCAGTAACTCTATTCGCTTTAGTTAGCCAGACCAAGTAATCACTCATCGCCAACGGCTTAGAAATAAAATACCCTTGACCAAAGTCACACCCATAACCCTGCAGCCGAGTATAGCTAGCTAAGCTTTCTATGCCTTCTGCTACCACTTTTGACCCCAAACTATGTGCCATATCACACGTTGCTTTACATATGGTTTGATTACTTCGAGAAGTTTCAATATTCATAACAAACTGCTTATCTATTTTCAATTCATCAAATCCTAATTGACTCAGATAAGCCAAAGATGAATACCCGGTACCAAAGTCATCTATCGCCACTTTGATCCCTATCCTGCGGTAATCATCAACCACCTCTTTTAAGTTTGCTTCTTTGCCTATTGTGACTGATTCCGTGATCTCTAATATAATTTGCCGTGGATTAAGATTTAACTCATTAATCAACGTGATCAATTGCACTGTGAGTTCTCTTTTTGATAAATCCTTCCCTGATATATTCAACGATAAAACATGGCTAGGGAATTGCTCTACTATTTGCTTTTGGTACCGTAAACCTTGTTCAATAACCCATTCAGTTACTGAATATATCATCCCTGACGATTCAGCTATCGGAATAAATTCATCTGGAGGTACTTGACCTAAATCTGGATGGCTCCACCTGAGTAACCCTTCACACCCGTGTACCTTACCAGTCGTTAAATTAATTTGAGGCTGCATATATAACGCAAACTCCCCCTTATCCAGCGCCGTTTTCAAAGCCGATGTAACCTTCAGCCTTCGCTCAGAAACAACCGAGTTTGCTACATCAAACAGCTGCCAACGCTCACTACTTGCACATTTCGTTGCCAATGCTAGCCTAGCGCGTTGTACTAATTTCTCAGCGCTTTTTGCATGCACCGGAGAATGTGCTACGCCAATTTCTATTTTATCAACGAGCTGGTGCCCTTTCAGCTCAATACCTTCTTCAAATACTGACGATAACAAACACACATATTGTTCAACTTGAGACAACGACAGCTTTCCTACTAGAATCACAGCAAAAACCGACTCATCGAGTCGATAAATGTCCGTATGTTTATCGTTGTGCTTGGTACTTATCGTTGAGTTACCATATGTGTCTAGCTGCAAATTTAATTGCTCAAAGAGGTTTTTTAAATGCCTATCGGCATAGTCCATGCCATAATTTAGGCGAATACTATTAAGCACCAACGGCTTAAATAAAAGCAATGTGTGGTGTTTGTGACCTGCTGCAAGCTTGCTCAACTCGCGACTTAATGCAAGCCTGTTGGGTAGCCCCGTATCTTTGTCATGAATCGTATAAAATACAAATGCGTCTCTTTGTCTTTTATCACGCAAGTAGATAAGGAACCCCAGTAGAGTGACATGGAAGATAACAGCCAATTTACTGGCGCTCACTAGTGCGCTATTAATAAATATCCCCATTTGCATACTGACCCAGGTAAACGCTAAAATAAACATCGGGAGCCATGCAAGTATGACGACCCATATTTCTCGCGCATGCTCCTTTTTTAGATAACTACACATACCGACCCCAAGCCCCAACGTCGTTAAAACACTCAACGCTTGAACCTGCACTGCAATCGAAGACCCCATTCCAATCGATAACACAGCCATAAATACCAACAAGCCAGCCAGTATTAAAGTCGGCAATTTTAATTGTTTTACATGCTTATCTATTTTAAAAAAGCTATAGTGGAACAACAAACACGCAGCTAAACCTAACACCACAAGCGCACTACAGTGATGTGTGACCCACCTTGCGATGCTTTGTGGTAAGTAGTAATAAATGCTGCCATTGTTTGCACTGCATTGCAGCGCCAGTAACAATAAATAACCACCTAAATATGATAAGTACTTTCTAGCGCTAAATATTGCAATCAGTACGATAAACAACGCAACAAAGTAGAGCAAACCTAGCTCTAGACCATACCAAAATAACCGTGCTTGTGCTTGCTCAGAAAAGTCTCTCACGGAGAGTCTTTGATGCTCTATCTTAGTCTTGAAGGGCGCTCTAATTCGAATATAAATCTGTTGCGGTGTGTTAGAAGTCGTATACTTAATATGAGGGTAAATACTTTGTAAACGGGGGAGTACGGCATTATCTATAGGTAGGTTGACTGCTTGAACAACCCGAGCTCCCTCAACAACATACAGGTCAAGCAGGGTTTCAACAGGTTTATAAATAGTGAAGATTTCTTCTCTAATGACATTGCTGTCCTCGGCTGGAATATCCACTTTCAGCCACGTCGAGATTGCTTTTTCTGCAATCGCTTGATTGATATTTACAGCAGAAAACAGTCCTTCCCCATAAATGATCTCATTAATTGTGACTTCATTGCTGGTATCGTTAAACACCTGAGCAGCCTGTAAATAATTGCTAAACAAGTGTGTTATCAATATCAGAGCTATTGCATGTAATGCCTTTTTACATACCCACATACCATCTCCTTGATGTCGAGGCATGCAACAGCCTCGTTCAATCAATATTTAAGTATGTAAACTTTACTCAGTATTGCCAGTTATGAATTAAAATATTCATATATTTTACACTGTCTTCTGAGATGCCTAAAAGCTAGGCTTTATTGTCATCACTAATACGGCTTGCTACCGCGCTATTTTGCCCTTTGTATTTCGCATCTTTTCTCGCATTATATGGTGTTGCGGCTTCACTGCTCATCGTTTCAAAACTCAGTGCACCAATTTTCATATTTGGCCTTAATGCTAAAGGTAGCTTACCTGAGTTATAAAATTCTAATACAATGTTCCCTGACCACCCTGGATCAATTCTATGAGCTGTAACATGAACCATTAAACCCAATCGTGCCAATGAAGATCGTCCGTCTAACCAACCAACAAGGTCCGCTGGCAATGTAACCGACTCAAACGTAATAGCCAATGCCAATTGACCGGGATGCAAAAAAAACGCTTCATTTTCTTCAAGTGCAATTTCATCGCTCATGATCGACTCCATTGCAGCATTAAGCTGGTCTTTTGGTCCGCTCAAATCAACATATGGTGCAGCGTGATCTTGAAAAACTCTAAACTTATTCCCCAATCGTAAATCCAGCGTAATACCTGAAATCATTCCGTCTTCAGGAGGCGGGTCAATAATAATGCGCTGTTGTTCTATCGCTTGTTTTATGTGCGTATCTGATAATCTCATTGATTAGTCATCCGTTATTACAATATCGACCGTTGAAGTCGCTTGCGTTTGATAATGCAGTATGCTGCTAACAAGTTGAGCGCACACAGTATAATTGCTTGCTTGATTTGCTGGCAGCGTTGAAATATTTCCACCTAGCTCTGACGTTTCACGAATTGCAACATTCAGTGGCACTTCAGCCAGTAAAGGAACACCATGACGACTCGCTAACTCTGCGCCACCATGCTCACCAAAAATATGATTTTTTTGTCCACAATGAGTACATAAGAAATGGCTCATATTTTCAATTAGACCTAAAATAGGTAAATTAACTTGATTGAACATAGCGATACCTTTTTGCGCATCTGCCAAAGCTAAATCTTGTGGTGTAGTAACAATCAGGGCACCGCTTGCTGGTACTTTCTGTGTCATTGTTAATTGTATATCGCCAGTGCCAGGCGGCATATCAACAATTAAATAGTCCAAATTACCCCAATCGGTTTCATTCAGTAACTGATTTAATGCTTGTGATGCCATCGGCCCTCGCCAAACCGTGGCGTTTTCAGCCGGTACTAAAAAACCGATCGATTGAATTTTTATTGCATCTTTTACGACAGGGTTGAGGGTTTTATTATCTTTTGAAGACGGCTTCTCATTTTTCACACCAAAAATAGACGGAATAGAAGGCCCATATATATCCGCATCTAATACACCAACATTCGCCCCCTCTGAAACGAGCGCTTGAGCTAAAAATGCCGCGGTTGTAGACTTACCAACCCCGCCTTTCCCTGACGCCACCAAGACGATGTGTTTTATTTTTTTATATTTAAACTGCTCAGGTAAGTGTACATTAATTGTAACCGTGACGCGCTTATCTAAGTGCTCGCTTAAATAAGTAGCTAATGCAGTGTTCGCACTTTGCACTGCAAATGGGACCAACAACGTAATATCTAAGACGTCTGGTTTGTCAGTATAACGCTCCACCCATTCATGCTCAATACCAAGCGGAAATACCCCACTTTTATAGCCTTCAAGTAAAGTAAATAACCGCGATTCATCGGAATTATCTTTCTTAAATAGTTTATTGATGCCAAACATAAAAATAAAACGTACTCGAGTGATGAAAAAGGCTTCGGAATTATGTAACATTCAACCCATTAAAACCAGTCTATTAATGCTTTACATGGCTACCAACTGGCAATTGTAAACTAAAACTTAGAGGGTTGGCTGTTTCTTAAACAGAACCGCTCAAAATTCACGGAACCGTTATGACTAAGAGAAAAATTCTCATCACCAGTGCTTTACCTTATGCCAATGGCCCAACACACTTAGGCCACATGCTTGAGTATATACAAACGGATATTTGGTCACGCTTTCAAAAACTACGTGGTCACGAAGCGTATTATGTATGTGCTGATGACGCACACGGTACTCCTATTATGCTCAATGCCCAAAAGCAAGGGATCTCGCCAGAGGAAATGGTGAAAAATGTCAGCATAGAACGCCAACGAGATTTCGCTGACTTCAATATTGAATTTGATAACTATCACAGTACGCATAGCGATGAAAATAAAGAACTGAGCGAACTGATTTATAACCGCTTAAATGACAAAGGGCATATTAAAAAACGGACAATTTCACAGCTGTTTGATCCTGAGAAAAACATCTTTCTACCTGATCGTTTTGTGACTGGTACATGCCCTACATGTGACGCAACAGAGCAAAATGGTGACAGTTGCGATGCATGTGGTGCGACATATAGTCCAACAGAATTAAAAGAGCCGCGCTCTGCAATGTCTGGCGCTGTCCCTATCTTAAAAGACTCAGAGCACTTTTTCTTCGATTTGCCTGCATTCGAAGGCATGCTAAAAGAGTGGTTACATTCTGGTTCAATTCAAACTGAAATGGCGAATAAGCTTGACGAATGGTTTGCTGATGGTCTTCAGCAATGGGATATCAGTCGAGATGCGCCTTACTTTGGTTTCGAGATCCCAGGTGCTCCTGGAAAATACTTTTACGTTTGGTTAGATGCACCAATTGGCTACATGGCGAGCTTTAAAAATCTATGCGATAAAAAAGGCATCAATTTTAATGATTTCTGGTCTGAGAATTCAAATGCCGAGCTTTATCACTTTATTGGCAAGGATATCATCTATTTCCACAGCTTATTTTGGCCTGCTATGTTAGATGCTGCAGAATTCCGGAAACCAACGAATGTATTCGCGCACGGTTTTGTTACAGTCAACGGTGCCAAAATGTCTAAGTCTAAAGGCACATTTATCAAAGCTCGTACCTACCTTGAGCATTTAGACCCTGAATTCTTGCGTTATTACTTTGCAGCAAAACTCAATGGGGGGATCACTGATTTAGACCTAAATTTAGAGGATTTTGCACAACGTGTTAACTCAGACCTAGTTGGTAAAGTTGTTAACATAGCCTCTCGTTGTGCTGGGTTTATAACTAAAAAGTTTGATGGAAAAATCTCTGACACAATACTTGAGCCAGAGCTCATAGCTGAATTCCAATCAGCCGCTAGCGTTATTGCAGAGCATTATGAACAACGTGAGTACAGTAGAGCCATTCGTGAAATAATGGCACTTGCAGACAAAGCAAATCAATTTATAGATGCACAAGCACCATGGGTACTGATCAAAAATGAAGAAACTCATGAACAAGCACACCAAGTGTGCTCTTTGGGTTTAAATTTATTCAAGATCCTAATGACGTATTTAAAGCCAGTATTACCTGCTATGGCTAGTAATGTGGAACAGTTTCTAAATACAGAATTGACATGGGACAGTGCACAAGAAATACTATCTGATCACCCGATCAATAAATTTAAAGCACTAATGCAACGTGTTGATATGGATAAAGTCAATACAATGCTAGAAGAGTCAAAGGAAAGTTTGGTTGCGACAACCCAAGCAGCAATTGATCCAAGTAGCCCACTTGCGAAAGAGCCAATTGCCGAAGAGATAGAATTCAATGACTTTGCCAAGGTTGATCTGCGAGTTGCCAAAATAGCTAAAGCTGAGCATGTTGAAGGCGCTGACAAACTACTCAAACTCACCCTTGATTTAGGGGGAGAAACAAGACAAGTCTTTGCCGGTATCAAGTCGGCGTACGCACCTGAAGATATTGAAGGTAAACTAACAGTGATGGTTGCTAACCTGAAGCCTCGTAAAATGCGCTTTGGGATGTCAGAAGGTATGGTCCTAGCTGCAGGACCAGGTGGTAAAGAAATTTACATATTAAGCCCAGACGACGGTTCAGAACCTGGCATGCGTGTAATGTAAAAATAGCAAATTGAGAAATGGCCAATTAAGAGGCCATTTCTTTTACACTATCGATTGGTATTTTTAGCTTCACAGCAATACCTTTTCCTTCTTCTGAGAAACACTTAATTTCCCCTTTTAATAGCTGCGTCACTAAATTATAAACAATGTGCATCCCCAGCCCACAGCCTCCTTGGCTACGCTTAGAAGTCACAAAGGGGTCAAAAATGGTTTTTAACATCTCCTCATTCATTCCTACACCATCATCCGTATAATTGACATACCAACTACTCTCATCAACCGCAACCGTCACTAACACCTCTCCATTACCACGTTTTTCAAAGCCATGCAGTACTGAATTATTGAGTAAGTTAGTTAATATTTGATAAATCGCCCCCGGATAGGTTGTTAATATCACAGTGTCACTTCCTGATACATGGATCGTGATCTCCTTGCCTTTTATCAATGGTTCTAAAGAATGAAATACATCTTCGACATATTCTTTAAGGTTGATTTGACGAGACGTTTCACTAGACTGGTCAACTGCTACTTGTTTAAAGTTACCTATTAAGTTTTGCGCCCTATCTAAGTTCCTCAGAATGAGCTGGTACCCTTGCGTTTGCTCTGCAATCGCTTTAACTAAATCATTTTGTTTCAAAGTTTTATCTGCTAATTTCTTTTCAACTACTTGTAAACACTCTTGATTATATGTCATCGCGGTTAGTGCGACGCCCAAAGGCGTGTTAATCTCATGCGCAACTCCGGCCACAAGCCCACCGAGTGATGCCATTTTTTCACTTTCGATAAGCTCTTGTTGAGTTTGTTTCAGTGTTAACATTGCCTGCTCGAGCATTTGATTCTGTTTATAAAGTTCATTTGTACGCATTTCTACTTTAATTTCAAGTTGCTCATTAAGCAGTTGTAGCGCATTTTGGTGTGTTTTGAGTTCGGTAATATCTTTCAATGCCCCAGCAATTCGAATGGCTTTACCACTTTCGTCTCTATCAACTACTTTTCCCCGATCTAAAACCCATGCCCATTGACCACTTAAGTCTTTTACTCGTATTGCGATTTCATAACTTTCAACGTTTCCACGAATACAAGCTTCTACTTTATCTTCTAATAAAATATTATCTTTTGGGTGAACAAACTGTATAAAATCGTCCAGCTGCATGTGATTCTCGGCTTTCCCATAATCCACTCTAGGTGAAACACAGTGTCTATATATCGTCTGTTGATCTAAATGCCAATCCCACAACTCATCACCACTTGCCCATAGTGACAACTCTAGCCGTTGCCGTAATTCACTCATTTTCTGATTATCGGCCACGACCTGCCTATACCGCTTCTGTCTTATCCTTACTATCAAGATAATTAACGCAAGTAAGGTCAATACATATAATGTCTTCGCATATATATCCCACCACCATGGCGCATCTATTTTAAGCTCAAAACGATGTATAGGTGACTGCATATTAAAACGATTAATTGTATATGACTCAATAATATAGCTCCCTGGATCTAAGCGTAATAAATTGACTTGGCGAACCCCTTTTGCCAGCTTAAGCCATTTATCACTCAACCCGATCACTCGGTAATAGAATTGCTGTTGCTCCGAGCCATAATCTAAACTGGAGTATTGTAACGAGACAATATCTTGATCATATTTCAATAACAATGATTCAGCCAATTCTGGTGCTGTTTTTAAAAGCCCTTCATCACTTGGCGTTAAGCTCTTACCTAACAGCTCAATATGACTAATCAGCAACGGGCTAGCTGAATTATCTAAACGAAGCTTTTGTGGATAAAATTGATTAAAACCCATCGCACCACCAATAAAAACACGTCCATCAGGTGCCAACCACGCAGCGTTATAATTAAATTCGTTGCCTTGAACGCCATCTACCGGAGAGAAGTTATAAATTTCAAAGTTATTGGTGTTGATCTGACTTAACCCCCCACTACTGCCTACCCATAAATGATTTAGATTATCGAATACAAGACCCCAAATTGCGTTATTTGCTAAACCACTTTGCTGAGTAAAAACACGCTCAACAGTAAACTCTTTTGTCACCAATGATAGGCCTGACTCACTGGCAACCCACACCCGACCATACTGGTCTTGTTCAAGCATAAATACTAGATCTGATACTAATCCTTCTGCTGTTGTCAGATTCTCCAGCTTCCCATCAATATCTCGATACAGTCCATTGCCAATTGATCCGAACCACAGCTCTCCATTAACCACTGACATGGATGATACATGACTAGGCGCGTTCTGCTCATTTGTATATAGTGACTTTAGAGTCTCGGATGTCGCATCAAAATACATTGCCCCCATGGTTCTAGAACTAACTAGAACTCTATTTTTAAACAAAAACACATCATTAAAACTCAGTTCTGGTCCATTGCCTATATCGGGTTTTAAGTGAAGTAATTTCTTTGTTTTCAAATTAAACGACACCACACCGTTACCCCGAGTAGTGGCCCAAAGGTGATCGTCATCAAAAAGTATCCGCGTGACAAAGCTTCCGTCAAGTACCTTTAATAATGGATATAGGTCATGTGCGCCATTAAACCCCTTACCATCAAATATATGAACACCATTAGATGTTGCTAACCAAATTCGATCATTACGGTCTATGGCAAAATTACGAATATCAGCTGACTTGATTGGCGCACTGGGGTAGTTGTACTCACTGACATGGCCAAATGATTCACTTAACTGGCTAAAAAAGTGCAGACCACGCGTTTCAGTGCCAATCCACAGATCTTGGTTTTTGTCCCTCATAACGGTGAGAATATTATTGTCCTGAAGACCTTCATGTTGTCGGTCACGTTTATACCAGTGATTTAACAACTTACCCTGTAAATCAAGTAGGTATACACCGTTGTCACTGGCAACTAATAATTCGTTGCCAGTGATGGCTAAACTATGAAGTGTGATGTTCTGCACCGCATCAAAATTACGCGACCATAAAACCCGTTGATACAAAGTATCATAACTTATCAGACGGTCTGACTTACTGATCAACATAGCGCGTTGACCTTGGTAAATCATATGCTTAAACTCACCGGAGAGCAGTTGTACTGAAGCTTGTGCCTGTTTATGATAAACCATAAACCCTTCATTGCTCAGGTAGAAATAATTGTCACCCCGTTGCACTACATTTCTTATGTAACTACCTTCTATTTTTAAAGCTTGGGGTACCAACGTCGCTTTATCAACTTCATAAGAAGTATTATCCTCGGTAGAAACAACAACATGCTCACCTTTACAATCAATCCAATTTACTCGGTCAGATCCAATAACCGGAAACTCGCTGGCCAATAAAGACGTAAACCGTCCTTCAACAGTATGATAAACACTTAGACCTGTACTCGTTCCCACCCACACTTTATCATTACTAACACATAATTCAGTAATAAAACCACCAGCCAAGCTTTTTACGTTTTGCTGCTGTGATGCAAATGTTTTAAATTCGTGCCCATCAAAACGATTGAGTCCAGCTTGAGTTCCGATCCATATATAACCAAACTGGTCTTGTGCCAGTGCCATAACAGTCACTTGGCTTAACCCTGCTCGGTAGTCATAATGTCGCATGACCTGAGCGGTATCAGTAAATTGTGGGACTGCCCACAATAATTTACAGAATAGGAATAATAGACAACCAAGACAGTGAACGGTTTTCATATACAGCCATATGCAAGACTCGATTTATAAAATATAGCAAACTGTATAAAAACTAGGAGGTTTTTATTCTAAGTCTAAGCAGAATTTACTTTTCGAACCATCGCCATGTAATAGCTCATACTGTGCTAATTTTCCTTGATCTAACGTAATAAGGCTTATCGCACTATGAGATACTAAATAGGGTTGCTTTTGATCACCTTCTTGAAGCGGGTGCTTGTTTACTTCCATTTGCCAACGCTTGGTGAAAAAGTTAAGAGGACTCCAAGGACCATAAAAAATTGAATCTAATTTGTCTAAACAAGCAATGAGCTTTTTTGGAAATTCATTTTTAATGCCTGATGCAGTTAATTGCCAAATACGGTTATCATGGCGACCAAATCGGCTTTGCACTGAAAAACAAAAGGAGTAATGTACATCTCCTGATAATATAATTGTTTCTCTTGGAGTGTCTGGCCGTTTAAAAATATCCAATAGCTTCCTTGCTGATCCCTCATGGGCCATCCAATTTTCAACATCTACAACAAGAGGTTGACCGCAAAAATTAAAAAGTGCTTGGATCGCTTCAATCGACTTAACACCAAATACTGGCGGGGGTGATACCAGTATCACGGCATCATGATCAAGGAGCATATCTTGCAACTCCATCAACATTTCCCAGTCCATTAAGCCACTGGGTTCTCCGAAATTTTGCTCATTTCGCCAGCGGTGTGTTCGCGTATCCAGCACCACGACTTTCGGGTATGTATTTAAACAAAAGTGCCACCGACCAAATCGCTGTAATGATTTATCTAACGTGTCAAAATGCCAAGTTTCACCTCTAAAGCTGGCTTCAAAAGGTGCTATAAGCGCTTCAGAATCACTCATCGCGTCATTACCTAGACCTTGGAACAACCAATAACTCAACAATCCGTTGTTAACGATCCTACGGCTCGCATAATTGCCCGCTATTGCTTGTTCCCATTGTGCAGTTAAATTCCAATCATCAGTGACATCGTGATCATCAAACATCATGAGTGTTGACGTATTGGCAAACAACCGTTGCGCCTTTGGTAATTGGGTAATAAAGGTTTGTAATGCGATCCACTCGTTAGAAAACTTGCTCACCTTGGCTGGATTGTTGCCGTCGTACGTAATTAAACTTCGATCAATCAAAGTCCATGCAACAGGACTAAAAGCGAGCAAATAGTAAGCGATAAACTCTTCAAAATGAATAAGGTGATTACATGCATGTGCACTGGTAAAGTGTGGTTCATCTTTTTTAAAGTGATATCCCAAAGACCATTTACTACGCTTTTGCCATGGGGTTTTTGGCAAAAAGTTATGACGGCTGAATAGTTGTTCTTGTCGCAACTTAGGTAATTGCAACCCATTGTCCGCTTCTTTATACAAGCCAAGTTTATCTATTAACTGACCTATAGCAAGTAGCATTGCTCCCGCTACATCATCTGCATAGATCTGATCGCCAGACATTAACAATAAGCTTGGGCCAACTTGTCTGCGTTGTCGATATTGCCGTACTTGATCATCGGCACTGGCTAAGCTATCTGCACTAGGGTGATGGGGATTACGACATGAGCCATGTAGAATTTGAGTCAGGTTATGCGGAATAACAATTTGTGGTGATGACAACCCAGCATAGCAAAGCGAATCAAGTTGCTGCATAACACCATCAAAGTACAGCATATAATCTAAAGCTACATCTACTGAAAACTCATTTTGGTACGGCTTGATAATCACAGTATGTAAAAAGCAAGACTGACCTAAATTAAGCGTTTTTTGTTCACTCTGTACAGTATAATCAGCCACAGTGAACTCTACCCGTACCGCAACACTAGTAACCAATTGAACACATACTTGATGACGCTCGGCGCGACGAATAATCGGGCCAAGTAACATCAAGGGTAAATTGCTAGTACAATCAGACATTCACTTTTGACGCTAAGTTAAATAAGCGATAAAAGTTTTCTGTGGTCGCATCAGCCAATGATTTAAACGGCAAGCCTTTTAAATCCGCAATATAATAGCCCACATCTTGTACATAAGCTGGTTGATTAGTTTTTCCTCGATAAGGAACCGGTGCTAAATAGGGTGAGTCTGTTTCTATCAATAACCTATCTAGAGGCAGTTGCTTAACGACTTCTTTTAGCTCAATTGCATTTTTGAACGTGACAATTCCTGAAATCGAGATGTAAAACCCCATATCAATGGCCTTTTTAGCCATATCCCAATCTTCTGTAAAACAATGTAATACGCCACCACATCGTTCAGCATTATGTGACTTCATAAGAGAAATGGTATCTTCTCTTGCATCTCGAGTATGAATAATAAGTGGTTTGTTTAACTCATTGGCTACTTCAATATGCCCGACAAAACTGTCTTGCTGCACTTTATGTGTGTCTTTTGCGTAATAATAGTCCAGCCCAGTTTCACCCACAGCCACTACACGCTCATGAGATGCTAATGTTCGCAGCAATGCTTTATCCAATTGATCTTTTTGGTCTAAAGGGTGAACGCCACAGGATGCGGAAATATCTTTATAAGGGAGAATAGTTGCAAGCATGTTAGGGAACTGCTCTAAGGTCACGCTCACACACAAAAAATGCTCTACTTGTCTTGCTCTTGCAGCTTGTAAAATTTCAGGTAAGTCCTGACCTAGCTTGTCAAAGTCAAGTCTATCTAAATGGCAATGGGAATCTACAATCATAACTACTCTTACATGGTGTAGGTGGGTTTATCGGCATTAAGCATCGTACCCAATAACTTAATTATTTTATCGTTAACACGATCTTTGTCTTCAGTAAAGCCGATGCCAACACCGGGTGGATTTGAATTTTGCGCACCTTGAGGTGTGATCCATACGATCTTGCCCAAAACTAAGTCATGCTCTAATGCATCAGGTAAGGTTACTCTCATATTGACAGCCTGACCCAATTCATACCGTGTATTTGTTTTAATAAACAAACCACCGTGCTTTAAAGCTGGCATATAACAACGATACAGTTCATCTAAATCTTCAAAATCTACTAATAACTCTTGCACAATGTTACATCCTATTTTATTGCGTTTTGTAACGTATATATTAGCTTAGCTAACCCTAACGATTGATTTAAGCCTAGGATCTGTTGTGTATCTAACATAAAGCGATGCAGAGCCTTTTGCGCATCATTATAAGCGCTAAAACCCAAACCTTGTTGTAAGCGGTATTTAAGCTGTTGATTGATAAACACGTAAAAAACAGAGTTCAATTGAGTGTGCTCTGTCAAAATCCCTTGTACTTCAGCAAAATTATGACTTTCTTTTAAGTGACTTGCAAATAAGTAGAGTGTTTGAATTTTATCTAGCATACCATCTTCGTGCCACTGTACTAGTTTTAAAGGTTGCAAATAGAACTGCTCTACCCATGCAAATTCATGCAGTGGAATATGCTGCTCTGATAACCAGTTTTGTGCACACGACACCTCACTCACAGCCACAGATTGCTGACCACAGCGGCTTAGAACCGTTGCTGGTAATTGACTTTTATCATTGCACGTTAACAAGATATATCGATTTAAGTTCGGCTCTTCTAATGTTTTTAACAATGCATTAGCCGCAGAATGCGTCATTTTTTCAGCATCTTTGATAAGGACAACTTTATTGCCACCTTGTAGCGCTGAGTGGTGTATAAAATCACTTAGGGCACGAATAGCATCCACACCAATACTATTTGATTCCGCACTTATTAGCAGCTTATCTGGGTGAGTCTCTGCTGCCAGCAGCCCACAAGCCTTACAGGCATTACAAGGTCTAAAACCCTCTGGTCGCTCACATAATAATGTACTCGCAAGCACTTTAACTAAATCAAATTTGCCAACACCAGGTAAACCAATAAATAATTGTGCATGATGAAAACGCTTTTGCTGGAAACTATCTTGTAATTGCTGCCATAAAACATGTTGCCAAGTATACATACTATGCTTTCACACTAAGATAAAATGTGTCTAACGCAGCAATAATATCTTTATGTACACGCTCTATTGGTTGTTCAGCATTAATAATGACGCAGTGTTCATCAGCGTTTGCAAGCGTTAAATACCGCGCACGCGTCCGCTCGAAAAAACTCATCGCTTCAAGTTCAATTCTATCAAGCTCTCCACGGCCTTTAGCCCGAGCTAACCCGATTTCGGGTCTAATATCTAAATATAGCGTCAAGTCAGGCTTTAATCCTTGTAAAACGATACCAGAAAGTGCAGTTAACGCCTCTTGTGGTAAACCTCTGCCTCCCCCTTGATATGCTTGTGATGACATATCATGGCGATCACCAACTACCCACTGACCTTTGTTAAGCGCCGGTGTGATAACATTATGCAATAGCTGCATACGGGCTGCATACATCATCATAAGTTCTGTTTCTGCTGCAATGCTTTCTTCATGCTGCTGTTTGACAAGATCACGCAGAGATTCTGCTAATGGGGTTCCTCCTGGTTCTCGAGTCTGAATAAAGTCAATGGCTTTATCCGCTAAAAACCGCTGGCATGCCTGCATTGCCGTTGACTTACCCGCGCCTTCAAGGCCCTCTATTACGATAAATTTAGCTGTCATTACGTCTCTTTAAAATATACTTTTGCACAGCGCGATTATGCGCTGCTAAATCTTTTGAAAATTGATGCTGTCCATTACCCTTGGCAACAAAATAAAAATAATCCGATGCCTCGGGGTGCAAAGCTGCCCGAATAGCATCTTGCGATGGCATTGCAATTGGCGTTGGGGGTAACCCATCTATTCTATAAGTATTATATGGTGTCAATTGCCGTAAATCTTGCCGTTTAATATCCCCATCAAATTGCTCTCCCAAGCCGTAAATCACCGTAGGATCGGTCTGCAACCGCATTTTAGCGTGTAATCTATTTATGAAAACCGACGAAATAAGGCTCCGCTCTGGCGCATAACCTGTTTCTTTTTCAATGATTGAAGCCAATATTAATGCCTGATATGGTGTGTTTATTGGCAAATTATTTGCGCGATTATTCCATTCTATATTTAATACTTCATCCATTTTGCTTTTGGCTCTTTGGATGATTGACACCGCACTTGTGCCAGCAGTATAAGCATAAGTTTCTGGGAGTAAATACCCTTCAGCAGATACTTCAAGTGCCAGTAACTCTGTAAGCTTTTCTAATTCAACATCATACTCAATAAAACGACTGGCTTTAAGTTTAGCTAGAACACCACGAAGCTGCTCGCCTTCAATGATTGTAAAAAAAAACTGCTGTTGCTGCCCTTCATTAATTTTATTAATTGCAGAAAGCACCGTTAAACCACGTAAATCGTAAACACCGGCCTTCAATATAAATTTTTCGGGGAATAATTTGGCATAGAGCTTATAAGGTAGGCAGGATTCTAGCAACTGTTTGTCTTCCCATGTTCGACATAGCTGATTAAACCCTATGCCTTGCTTAACATGATACAAACTTTGCACATTGCTTAGTGGCAATACCTTAAACTTCGATATTTTATATGTCAAAAATATCCCTATAAAGGCGATTAAAGTCATTAGTAACAGCAAAGTTTTTTTCACTTCTATACCTTGTTATTGAGTTTTCTAATGGCTTGGCATGCCATGTCTAAATCATAAACTTTATTCTCTAATTGAGAAACATGAATACATTCCATTAAACTATTACATACCACAACCACATCCATCTCAAGTAGTTGGTCTAATTTTATTTGTATAGGCTTAATTAGATTCTGTTGAGCTAAGTGTTTTAGATATACCCCTTCAATACCACATTTATCTAGTTGCGGTGTGTAAAACACACCATTTTTGCAAGCTATAATGTTTCCAACAGATGTTTCTATAACGTGGTTGTCTATATCCATCACAAGCACATCATCAACACTAAACTGCATTGCGTCCTGCTTAATCAAAACTTGCTCTAACCGGTTTAACGTTTTTAGACCCGCCAATAATGGCTGATGCCCCAATTGGATATTGCTAATGCCCAAGCGTAAGCCACTTTGAGAAAGCTGGTTGTAATGCCCTGGAAATTCACTCACTGATACATATATCGTTGGAAGCACAGATGTTGGCGGAGTATAACCTCGTCCCCCCACACCACGAGTAACAATTATTTTCAAAACTGCGTGTTGATGCTCTGCCGCTACATTTTCGCAATGCGTTGTTAAATATTGCCAGTTAAGCGCCGTAAACCCTAATCTCTCTTGGCATTGCTGTAGTCGCTGTAGATGCAATGACCAAAGTGACAGTTGTCCAGCTCTAATCTGCACCGTCGTAAAAAAACCGTCCCCATACTGCAGTCCGCGGTCTTTGCAAGAGATCGTATCTGTCGTTACTATATTCATCTAACACCTACAAAAAAAGCCTGGCATTGCCAGGCTTTTATTTTTTCCTTACTGACTAGATATTATACCCTTTTAAACAGTAAAGAACCATTTGTGCCACCAAAACCAAAGGAGTTACATAGCGCATACTCTAATTTAGCATCTCGTGCCGTATGGGCGATGTAGTCAAGATCACACCCTTCATCAGGATTATCTAGGTTAATCGTTGGTGATACTTTTTGCTCTTGTAATGACAAAGCGGTAATAATTGACTCAACAGAACCTGCCGCACCAAGCAAGTGCCCCATCATTGATTTAGATGAACCAACCATTACTTTATCTGCAGCTGCACCAAACACAGACTTAACAGCTTGAGTTTCTGCTTTATCACCTGCATTTGTTGATGTACCGTGAGCATTAATATACCCAATTTGATCGGCATTAACTCCTGCATCATTTAGTGCATTAACCATAGCTAATGCTGCACCTGAACCATCTTCTGGCGGTGAAGTCATGTGAAATGCGTCACCACTCATGCCAAACCCAACAAGTTCGGAATAAATTTTTGCACCTCGCGCTTTAGCATGCTCATATTCTTCAAGCACCATAACACCTGCACCATCCGACAACACAAAACCATCACGATCTTTATCCCATGGACGAGATGCTGCTTGTGGATCGTCGTTGCGAGTTGATAATGCTCTTGCGGCGCTAAAACCACCCATTCCTATCGGTGTTGAGGCTTTCTCTGCACCACCAGCAACCATGGCATCTGCATCGCCATATGCGATCATACGCGCTGCGTGTCCAATATTATGAAGCCCTGTTGTGCACGCTGTTACAATAGAAATATTAGGGCCTCTAAGGCCGTGCATAATTGATAGATGACCAGAAATCATATTAATAATGGTCGACGGCACATAAAATGGTGATAATTTACGTGGACCACTGTTTAATAGCTTAATATGATTCTCTTCTATCAATGTCAGTCCACCGATACCAGAACCAACGGCAACCCCTATACGTGGTGCATTTTCGTCTGTTATCTCTAGACCTGAATCTTTAAAAGCTTGAACTCCCGCAGCGATACCATATTGGATAAATAAATCCATTTTCTTAGCATCTTTCTTTGGCATAAACTGTGTTACATCAAAGTCGTTAACCAACCCTGCAAACTTAGTTCCAAAACTTGAAGTATCAAAATGAGTAATGTTTTCGATGCCACTTCGGCCATCTAATAAGCCCTGCCAGGTTGATGATACATCATTACCTAGCGGCGTAAGCATACCTAAGCCAGTTACTACAACTCGACGTTTAGCCACGGTGTCCTCCAAAAAAGGGATTATTATATTTTACGAGGGGATATAAAGACTAAGGGCAGCGAATGCTGCCCCAGTGATTAGTTACTTACTCTGCGTGAGCTGTAACGTAATCGATCGCTGCTTGAACAGTAGTAATTTTCTCTGCTTCTTCATCAGGGATCTCTGTATCGAACTCTTCTTCTAAAGCCATTACTAGCTCAACAGTGTCTAAAGAGTCTGCACCTAAGTCATCTACGAAAGACGCTTCGTTTTTAACTTCTTCTTCTTTAACACCTAGTTGCTCTATGATGATTTTCGTTACGCGTTCTTGGATGTCGCTCATTCTTCTTTCCTTTATTTAAACGCATTTGCGTTATTTTCAGATTGCGGCGTAGTGTACGGCGCATAATACTGTGATTCAAGGATTTGCTCAGAATTTTTTATCTGGTCAAACCTGTTACTAAATGTTTTGTTCTTTTATCGCTCATTTTAAAAGCAATTTCAAGTCTGTTTGTAACACGATCACAAAAATTTAAATTTATTCTTGCGCTCTTCAGCGCCTTAAACCATGTACATTGCGCCATTGACATGAAGTGTCTCACCAGACACATACGCGGCAGCATCTGACGCCAAATAACACACTGCAGCTGCAATTTCTTGTGGTTGACCTAAACGCCCTGCTGGCACATTCGATAATGTCGCAGCTTTTTGCTCATCCGTTAACTCATCAGTCATATCAGTTTGAATAAAACCAGGTGCAACCACATTGACAGTAATACCTCGAGAAGCAACTTCTCGTGCTAGCGATTTGCTAAAACCAATAACACCAGCTTTCGCCGCCGCATAATTAGCTTGGCCTGCATTGCCCATCGTACCAACAACTGACCCAATATTAATGATTCGACCTGACTTTTTCTTCATCATTGGACGTAATACAGCTTTAGATAAACGATAGACCGAACTCAGGTTAGTATCAATGATATCGTTCCACTCATTGTCTTTCATTCGCATCAATAAATTGTCACGCGTAATGCCTGCATTATTTACTAGCACATCAACATCACCTAAGTCAGCTTTAATTGCAGCAAGCGTTCCCGAAATAGACTCTGCGTCAGTCACATTCAATGCGTACCCTTTACCTTTCTCTCCAAGGTAAGCACTGATTTTCTCTGCTCCAGCTTCAGTTGTCGCTGTTCCAGCTACAAGTGCACCTTGTGCAACAAGCTCTGAAGCAACCGCTTTACCAATCCCACGACTAGCACCTGTTACTAGTACAACTTTCCCTTCCAGTGAAAACAAATTACTCATATTAATTCTCTAATTATTTTGCAGATTCAATAGTAGCAACAGTATTTACTGCGCTACATGCTACTGTTTTATCAATACGTTTCGCTAATCCAGTCAATACTTTGCCAGGACCAAACTCATATGCCTGGGTGATACCCAAAGCTGCAAATTTTTGAAATGTCTCTGTCCATCGAACCGGACTATATAATTGACGAACCAACGCACCTTTAATTTCTTGTTCCGAGCGTGCAATTACAACATCAACGTTGTTGATAACGTCAACTTTAGCGTCAGAGAAAGCCAACTGCTGTAAATCTGCATCGAGTTTATCTGCCGCAGGCTGCATTAGCGCACAATGAGAAGGGACACTTACTGAAAGAGGCATCACCCGCCTTGCTCCCGCTTCGTTACACACCGATGATGCTCTTTCAACAGCCTCTTTATGACCCGCAATCACAACTTGACCTGGCGAATTATAATTTACAGGGGAAACAACTTGCCCTTGTGCACTCTCTTTACAAGCGTCCGCTATTATTTGGTCATCTAAACCAATAACAGCCGCCATAGAGCCAACACCGGCAGGCACCGCTTCTTGCATGTACAATCCACGCTTTTCTACCAGTTTTACAGCCTCACCTAAAGAAATCACTTCAGCACACACTAATGCTGAGTATTCACCTAAACTGTGCCCAGCCATTACAACTTCGCTTTCTAAGTTGCTCGCACGCCATTCTCGATAAATTGCAACACTCGCCGTAAGTAATGCTGGCTGAGTACGGTGCGTTTGATTTAAGTCGTCTTCAGGACCATTTAAAACAAGATCAGCCAAATCGTATTCTAATGCTTCTGACGCTTCTGAAAATGTTTCTTTGACAATCTCTGATGTGGCAAGTAACTCTGCTAGCATACCGACCGCTTGAGATCCTTGTCCTGGGAACAAAAGTGCAATTTTCTGTGACATATGGTGCTCTTAATAATAATAGTTGTGCCATATCGCTCTTCACAACTACTTCATTAGTTTTCGAGCGAAGATGACGAATGTTCTGATTTTGCTGCTATTTGTGCAAAAGTGGCTTGGATTTTATCCGGAATACAACGCTCGACTTCGCGCGAAGCTTCTTCAATTGCAGCAAGAAATGCTTTATTCGAAGCATTTCCGTGGCTTTTTACAACAATACCCCGCAATCCTACCAGACTTGCGCCATTATACTGGTCGGGGTTCACGCGTTTATACAGTTTTTTTATGACTGGTTTAAGTACAAATGCTAGCAACCGATAAAATACATGCTTTTTCAATGATTTTGTAAACTTATACATAATAAGTTTCGCTATTCCTTCACATGTTTTTAAAGCCACATTACCCACAAATCCCTCGCACACAATAACATCGGCCTTACCAGAAAACATATCACTACCTTCACAATAGCCTTGATAATTGATCTGTGGTGTTTCTTTCATTAACTCGGCGGCTTTTTTTATTGTATCATGGCCTTTTATTTCTTCTGAACCTATATTAAGTAAGCAAACTTTAGGGCTTGGAATATTTTGAGCTTGACCTGCAACAATTGATCCCATTACCCCAAATTGAAATAAAGTATGCGCGTCACAATGTACATTCGCTCCCAAATCTAACAAATACACCGGTTGTTTTTTTTCTGTAGGCACTGCTGAAATTAATGCTGGTCGCTTGATACCTGGTAGCATTTTTAAGACATAATGAGCCATAAAAAATAGTGCCCCAGTATTACCTGCACTGACACACGCCTGTGCTTCTCCGGCTTTAACAAGTTCAAGAGCAACTCTCATTGACGACGATTTTTTATTTCGCAGCGCTGATGCAGGCTCACAACTGTTCGTTACAACTTCAGAACAATGCTTAATAATTAAGCGGGGATGGTTTATCGAGTCAAGACTGGTTAAGCGCTCTCTTATAACACTTTCATTACCGCATAAGAGTAACGTTAAATTGGCATGTTTGTTTACTGCAGAAACAGCAGCGGGGATAGATGAACGGGGGCCGTAATCGCCCCCCATCATATCTAACGCTATGGTTAGATGAGTCAGCATAAAGTAATCTCTTAGCTAGAAATTACTTTAACGCCTTTGTAGTAACCATCTGCAGTCACATGGTGACGACGATGAGTCTCGCCTGAAACCTGATCTACAGTTAAAGCTGGTCCACTGATCGCATCGTGTGAACGACGCATACCACGTCTTGCGCGAGACTTTTTGCTTTTTTGTACTGCCATGAGCCTTCTCCTAAGAATCTTTCTTAAGTTGTTTTAAAATGTCAAATGGATTTGGTTTACTTTCTTCTGCATCTACTTCTCCAAAGCTGGCTGGCTTCTCAGAATAAGAGCAGTTAACTTCGTTATGTGTAGGAACTATTGGAATAGCCAAAATCAATTCATCTTCGATTAATGCTCGAAGATTAACTTCTCCATCTTCATCCAGTTCTACTATATCGTAGTTATCAGGAAGTTCGTCCGACTCTGTATCCGCCTTTACAGGTGAATAAGCAAAATCTTGGACCAAATCCAACCCTAGTTCATCATTACAACGCTGACAAACAACAGTTAGATGTGCTTGGATTGAACCATACACAACTGTTAACCCTTGTTCATCATTTTTGCAATGAATTTGTACCGCTATTTCACCGCTTTGATCACGCACAACTTGCTCTAAACGAGAAAGTTCTTCAAGCTGAACAACACCATCATAACTAAGTTGGCGCTGAGCTGCTCTGCTTGGATCAAGAGTGACGGGAATTTTCACCTTTTGCATAGGGGCTGCATCATATAGATTGTTAGTATGTTAGTCAAAATAAATCTCAAACTTTCCTTTGTTTTTCGCCTGATTGCGTCCTATTCTAGCGACATAATTATAACGACGTCAGAGTATTTATGAAAATCCCTCTAATTCTAGCCTCAAGTTCTGTATTTAGGCAGTCTATTTTAAAAAAAATAAATCTCCCTTTTTCTTCTTTCAATCCTGAAATTGATGAAACCGCACTCAATTGTGAAACTCCCGAGCAATTGGTTTTGCGGTTAGCAGAACAAAAAGCACACACGGCTAAAAAGTTCTATTCCCAAGGCCTTGTCATAGGATCCGACCAAGTAGCCGTGCATCAAAATCAGGTTTTAGGAAAACCACATACAAAACCAAATGCCATTGCGCAATTGCGCCAATTTAGTGGCCAGAAAGTGACCTTTCTAACTAGCCTTTGTTTATACAATATTGAACAAAACAAAAGTACTTCCCTGGTTGAACCGTTCCATGTTTATTTTCGCATTTTGAATGATAAACAGATCAGTGCCTACTGTGATATCGAACAACCTTATCAATGTGCGGGTAGCTTCAAAAGTGAGGGTCTAGGGATCTGCTTATTTGATAAATTGGAAGGAGACGACCCCAATAGCTTAATAGGTCTTCCGCTAATACGGTTGACACAACTATTATTAGCTCAAGGAGTCGATGTATTAACTGCAAATAACCTGCCGTAGTTGTACGTAGCTATCACATATCGTTAACGCTTTTGATGCTGACAATGATAATTTGTCAGCGGCCCCCCAACTCATGGCAACAGCATCCATATTCGCATTGCTTGCCATCGTCATATCTAATAAAGAGTCACCCACCATCAACGCCGAACTTGCATCTATTCCTACTTCATTGAGGATCTGCTTAAGCATATCAGGTGCGGGTTTCGAATGAGCTTCATCCGCAGTTCGACTCGTAATGAAATAATCACACAGTTGCGACTCATCCAAAACTCTATTCAGCCCTTGCCGACTTTTCCCTGTCGCGACAGCTAACAGCAAACCCTGATCACGCAAGTCGCTCAGTAATTTTGCAGTTCCGTCAAACATCACAGGTTGTATACTATCACTTGCTTTATAATTCGCTTGATACCCTGTGACCAGCTCGGTCCAATAATTTTCTTGCTCGGGAAATAAGGCCGCTATCGCAACATCCAATGACAACCCAATAACCGCTGCGGCTTCATTGGTAGTGGGTTCAGGTAAACCCACCTGCAATGCGGACAATTTAAGACAATGGACAATTTTTGGTATAGAGTCCATCAGAGTGCCATCCCAATCAAAAATTATCAGTTTATACTTCATCAACTTAGCTCCGTAGAACCTTCAAACAATTTTTTAACGTTTTATCTAATGGCGCTTCTACTCGTAAGGTTGTCTCAGTTTTAGGGTGGAAAAAGCGAATATCATGCGCATGCAAAAATAAACGACTTAAACCGAGTTTACGCATTTTACCGTCAAATACCTGATCACCATATTTGTCATCACACGCAATAGGATGACCTTTACATTGTGTATGAACACGTATTTGATGCGTACGACCAGTCACAGGAGATGCCTGTACCAAAGTGCAATCATCAAATCGTTGTAACACTTTAAAACGAGTGTGTGATGCTTTCCCCTCTTCAAGGTCAACTCGAACAACTCGCTCACCTGACTGTAAGGTGTTCTTTCTTAGTGGCTCCGTCACATTTTTCAGTTTTGATGCCCACTCTCCCGTCACTAACGCCCAGTAATTCTTTTCCATGGTTTTTTCACGCAGCTGCTCATGCAAACTTTTTAGTACCGAGCGTCGTTTAGATATTAACAAACAACCAGACGTATCTCGGTCTAAACGATGTACCAGCTCCAAGCTCTTTTCGTCCGGTCGAAGCGCACGTAAAGCCTCAATTAAGCCATAACTCAAGCCACTGCCTCCATGCACTGCCATACCTGATGGTTTATTTATGACAATCAAATATTTATCTTCATAAATAATTGCATCTTCAAGACCCGCTACTTTGTCTAAGTTTTTTGGAACGAACTCTTCCCTCTCTGCAACTTTTACAGGAGGAATACGCACTAAATCATCTAGTTGTAACCTATATACGGGCTTAATACGCTTCTTATTAACACGCACCTCGCCTTTTCGCAAAATCTTATAGATAGCACTTTTTGGTACCCCTTTTAAATGCGTCAACAAGAAGTTATCTATCCGCTGACCATCTTGATCTTCGGTAATAGTTACGAAGCTAACTTTTAGAGCCGGTTTTTCTGACATTGCCTAATCACTGATTTGAGTAATAATTTAGTTGCTATCACGAGTATATTAGTGGGATAATTGGTCCGCAATTTTTGCGGATTCGCTTTTTATCGCAAAAATCAACCGTGATGCACATCTTGGGTGCCAGATCATACAGATTGAAGCTTGGATCTCCAACGCTTTTTAGCCCCAATTAAAACACGTGCGTTTAGCCCACTGCGTTGCGCGTAATAGAATGTAGTGTGAAGCTAAGCATGGTTAAGCTTAAAAAAGCAAAAAATAGAAGATATATGTCTGATTGTTTAACACCGAGCCCTTTAGCCCGTGCAAACACCAAACGCAAATAGCGATGCTCACAGGTGCCAGTAACAATGGCGAAGTTAGCCAAATATAAGGCACTGTGAAGCCGGTGATACTAATTGTTCCCATTTCCCCAGTCGGGAGACTGTATTAAATACCTAGGAACACTAAATGTCGGCGAGTGATATCAATCAGGCTTAACTAAAAATTGAAATGTAGAGTAACAATATGAAACGTATGCTAATCAATGCTACGCAGCAAGAAGAAATGCGCGTCGCACTGGTTGACGGCCAACGCCTTTACGATCTAGATATCGAAAGCCCTGGTCACGAACAGAAAAAAGCCAATATATACAAGGGTAAAATTACCCGTATCGAACCATCTCTTGAAGCAGCCTTTGTAGATTATGGCGCCGAGCGTCACGGTTTCCTTCCTTTAAAAGAAATAGCAAAAACGTACTTCCCTTCCGGATACACTTTCAATGGTCGTCCGAACATTAGAGATGTGATTAAAGAAGGCCAAGAGGTTATTGTTCAAGTTGATAAAGAAGAACGAGGCCAAAAAGGTGCTGCACTTACTACATTTATCAGTGTTGCTGGTAGTTATTTAGTACTTATGCCGAATAATCCTCGTGCAGGTGGGATTTCTCGCCGTATCGAAGGTGACGAGCGTATTGAGTTAAAAGAAGCACTAAGCCGACTTGATTTACCTAAGGGTATGGGATTGATCGTTCGTACTGCTGGTGTTGGTAAATCTTTTGAAGAGTTAGAATATGACTTGAAAGCGCTACTTGTGCATTGGCAAGCAATTCAAGAAGCCGCGGATAGTGATAAAGCCCCTTTTTTAATACACCAAGAAAGTAACGTTATTTTCCGTGCGATTCGAGATTATTTACGCCGCGACATCGGTGAAATATTAATTGATAAAGCCCGAGTGTTTGAAGAAGCAAAGGCGCATATTGAACGCTTTCGCCCTGACTTTATGAGCCGTGTGAAGTTATATCAAAATGATGTACCTTTGTTCACTCACTATCAAATTGAAAGTCAGATTGAATCAGCCTTTCAGCGCGAAGTGCGCTTACCATCAGGTGGCTCAATTGTAATTGACCCAACTGAAGCGCTAACTTCTATTGATATTAACTCTTCAAAAGCAACTAAGGGTGGCGATATTGAAGAGACAGCGCTCAATACCAATTTAGAAGCAGCTGATGAAATTGCTCGCCAATTACGATTGCGCGATTTAGGCGGTTTAATCGTTATCGACTTTATAGATATGACACCGCCTCGTCACCAGCGCGAAGTGGAGAATCGTCTAAAAGATGCCGTTCGACCTGATCGTGCTCGAGTACAGATTGGCAAAATATCTCGTTTCGGTTTACTCGAAATGTCTCGGCAACGTTTACGCCCAAGCTTAGGTGAAGCGAGTCAGCATTCATGTCCACGCTGTAATGGTCAAGGCACGATTCGTTCAAATGAATCAATCGCGCTTTCTATTCTTCGTTTAATTGAAGAAGAGGCGATCAAAGAAAATACGGCACAAGTTAATGCGCAAGTTCCTGTTCGTGTTGGGGCTTATTTACTAAATGAAAAACGTAAATCAGTTCACCGTATTGAAAAGCGCCATAACTGTGACGTGGTGATTATACCTAACCAGCATCTAGAAACCCCTCATTACGAAGTCGTTCGGTTACGCAAAGATGAAACTTCTGAAGCCGCTAGCTATGAACAAATGAGTGTGCCTGAGCCTGAGACCATTGAAGTAGCACGAACCGTAACAACGGTTAAAGAAGAGCCGGTTCTAAAAGGTGTGGTTATGCCATCAGCACCTGCACCTCAACCTGTCTCTGAAGCAGTTACAACGCCTACCAACACAAATGAACCATCAGAACCGAGTTTACTTTCTCGTATTGGTACTTGGTTAAAAGGCTTGTTTGAAACTGAAGAAGTTAAGCCTGAACCTACTCCAGAGCTAAAACCTTCGGAAAGAAAGCCGCGTCGAAATAACGACAATCGTCGTCGTAATCAACGTAGACGTAACTCAGGTAAAAAACGTGATGAGCACGTTGAAAGTAATGAAGCAGAACAAACTCAGTCACAACCTGTCAGTAATGATAGTGGTGATAAAAACGAAGGCCGCAATAAAAGGCGTCGTCAAAATAACCGTAAACGCACTGACCACCAGAAACCAAGTAACGAAGGTGATACTGCAACAACTGACGCTACAGAAGCTAAAGAAGTTAAAGCTAAGCCGCCACGTCGCCAACGAAGAAACCTGCGTAAGAAAGTACGTGTTACCGAGGAAAAAGTTGAAAGTGTTGAATTAGACACGATTCAGCAAGCACCTGAGCAACCAACTGTAGCCGAAAAACCAACTAAGCGAGTGAAGAAAAAAGACAATGCTGAAGCAACGTCTCCTTCTAATGAAGACAATGCACCGCAGCAAGATATTGTTGAAAAAGCATTACCTCAAGACCAAGCAGTGATTGCAGTTGATGACAATGAGAAAGATGTACCAAGAACCCGCTCTAGGCGCTCTCCTCGCCATTTACGTGCAGCTGGTCAACGCCGCCGTAAACCTGAAGTGGAAAATAGCGAAGAACCTGCGTTTGTTCCTGTTGCAGATCAAGCTGCTGCTGAATATGAAGCACAGTTGAAAGCCAGTGACGACATTGAACAACCCACAGATACTGTTTCAACGCCGGTTGTTGAAACGACAGTCACTGAAAAACAAGTTGTTGAAGCACCTGTTACTGAAA